>JBBQHD010000149.1:0-5921 GCA_038323665.1 Bdellovibrionales bacterium | reverse complement strand
AACTCCACTTTTGGGAATGGAAGTGATTTAAAAAAGGCCAAACAAGGCCTTAAGCTCGCATCAAAAATGCGAACCTAAATTTTTTCTCCGCAAAATTTTGAAACATTGATTTTTTGCCGCCTATCCGCGGATTTGGGTAATTAAATGTACCGCATTTGTAGCTACACATCAAGTAATTTCGAAAGTCATGGTAGCTATAGGTAGCAAACCGAGCGCAGGCATCCACCTTTTGCTACCATCGAAACCTAGATCATATTGAATTCACTGGAAAATATTTGGTAGGGGCAACCGGGCTCGAACCGATGACATCCACCTTGTAAGGGTGGCGCTCTACCAACTGAGCTATGCCCCTACGTTGGAAAGAATGTTTAAATTAGTGAACGCGCGCGCAACCGTCAAATCTTTTCGAGTTCCGCAAACTTAATGCTTTGTTTCGACCAGGACGCGGGCGGTTTTGTTCATATAATAGCCGTCTTTGGCTCGGAAAATGTATTTGGGCCGTTCGAAATCGGGTTCGATCAGCTTTCGCAATCTTTTAATAGTGACGTAGATTTTATTGTCGTGCGCCGAAGGGTCGTAGGGTTGTTTCCATACGTTTTCAACCAAAAATTCCTTGGAATAAACGATGCCCTGATTTTGGATAAATAGCTTCAACAAATCCAACAAAATAAACTGATTTTTAAAATCAATCTTGCCCAGTTTTTTTTCCGTTACCGAGTGTTTGTCTTCGTTGAAAACCATATCATAAGTCTGTTCACTCATCTCGCCAGTTTCGGCAATTTCTTTATTGATCATGCGACTTAGGCGCACATAATTTTTTGGATCCACCGAACGTTGAGCCAACTTCAAATACATACAACTGCGTTCGACATCGCCGGCATCTTTGAAAATCGTGCCCAGCAAAAATAATAAATATGTAATCGAAGTCATATTTTTAATCTGCTGGACGGAATCGTAAGCCAACCATGCGGTTTCAATGGCTTCGTCATAGCGTTTCAGTTGTTTCAAAATATCGGCATGCACCATGCGCGAAGCCAATTCTAAATCCGGCATTTTTAAAACTTGGAAAAATATTTTTAAATTTTCAATTTCGCGAAGTGCATCGCCCAAACGATTAATTTCTGGGCGCGAATACACCAGTGCCAAACCAAAAATCGACTGACATATATCTTCTTTGCTGTCGCCGGCCAGTGCGATCGCAAGTGCTTTCTGCAAATAATCCAGCGCCAATTCATTCTGACTTTTGTAACAAGCGCAGATGGCCAAAGTATAATAAGTTTTTGAGTTCAGCTCGAAGCCTTCTTTTAAAACCAGATCCTGAAGTTTTTCTTTGGTTAAATTGATCTTGTTGAATTCTTCTTTTTCAGCAAAAATTTGCAAAAGAAAATTCTGGCAATTCAAATACTGAGTAAAATTGCGTTCCTTGAAAGCGATGTCGGCGCTTTGTTGCAAATGCAAAGTCGAACGGTCGAAATCCCCGCGATCGAAGTAAAGTTTTCCTAATTCAAATGAGTTTTCGAGTTCCTGCGACATTATTATTCAGCTCTCCAAAGCGCTTGTGACAGTTTCTGACAGATCTTCACCCTCGCGTCAAATGAAAGCTGGTGGCGGGTTCTGGGGGCTTGGTCTTCAATTTTATGGCAAGAATCTCTAGAAATAAAATTGGAACCCAATTGCAAACCTGACTGCAAAAAAAACACTGCGCTGTTGGAAAGATTTACAGGCCGAAGTAATTTATAGGGATAATGGGATGCGATTTTGCTATACTCAATTAATTTTTACCGGAGAGATTATGAAAACAAAATTTGCCATTATTGCATTACTGAACATGTTTCTATCTACGACATTTGCCACAGGTCCTCAGTGCGCGGCTTTGTTCCCGGCTGAAACACAAAATACTTGGCTTTCACTAAGCCTTATCCCGACACTTTACTTGCCCGATACAGCAGCATACATAGGCCGTTCGGGTTTTGGAACCGGCAATCTGGTCCGCAACAACGACAATAAACGATTCACAATTAATCCAAAAACCGATCGAATTGATCCATCTGGGTTAATCGTTAAGTCCGATCCAAATGATTCGAACTATTTCAATGTTTTCAAGGTCAGCGATAAGGGTATTGCCATTTTGATTACGTATGCAAATGGCAAAGCCTTTCAAATTGATTCCAAAAATCATAAAATTTTACCATCAGGTTTTATTTTAACCTTGGTCCGGAATGAACCAAAAAAGTTTTATTTAATAAAAATAACTTCTGAAAACACCGCGGTGACCGTGGTCAGTGACGGCAAACCCCTAAAAATCTCATCTACTTCCAAAGCAGGACCCAAAATCATAAATCATCCCTCGGGACTAGTGCTAATTTCGGCTCCGGCAAAAAATGAAGTCTTTTATGTTTACCGATTTTCTGACGAGGGCGTCGCAGAAATAGTCACCACCCCAATCCCAGGGCCACTTTTATTTAATCCAAAAGAAGATAGAATTATTTCATATAATTTTGTTTTGAAACCCGCACACAATGATCCAAATCACCTCTTCATTTACAAAATTCGAGAGATCGACAATATGGCAACCACAGTAAGTTCGGGCGTAGTTTCTTTATTACTTAACAAAACAACGGATACATTATCAGAATCAGGGTTAGTCACCATACATGTCGGTGATGAAATACTGACCTACCAAATTGGCGATCTAGATACCGCAAAATTAATATCACAAATACCCCAAAGATAACCTTCGAAGCAACGCATAGCCTGGAAAATTTAACTACTATCTAGTTAAATTTAGACCAAAATTAACTAGATAGTAGTTAAGATCGAGTTCCTCAGTTATTAAAAAAACTATAACTATTTAGCAGCTGCGTTTAGTCGCCACAAAATCAAATGCCACCAATCAAAAGCGAAGCTTGCGGCGTTCCGTTTATTTCCAAGATTTAAGTTTGGGCCTTCGGGTCAATTTTTTTAGTTTTTTAGTTTTGCATTGGCGTCTGTTTTTTTAAAATTCAGATTTAGGTGCAAGTCTAGAACTCTTTCAAACCTCCGCGGGGCCCGGATGGCCCCCGACAGCCCGAGGAAAACAAAACTACCACAAAGTGATGAGGTGCAGGAGCGGCGAGGCAGGAGGCCGTGTTTGAAAAGTTCTAGGCTTGCGCCTAAATCTGAATTTTAAAAAAACAGACGCCAATGCAAAATTAAAAAACTAAAAAAAGGGCCCGAAGGCCCAAACTTAAATCTTGGAAATTAGCGGAACGCTGCAAGCTCAATGTGGGTGCAGTGTCTGCCCTGAGTATTGGGCCTTGATCCCGAAATCTGCGGCCTTGGCATTTTTGAACAGCTCTTTTGGATTGCGTATATCCAAAGCGTTGATCAAAACCTGATCGACATGATCGACCAAGATAATCTTTAGTTCGCGCAAAACTTCTTTGGGAATGTCCTTTAAATCTTTTTCATTTTCCTTAGGACAAATAATTGTTTTGATCCCGCCCCGGTGTGCTGCCAAGATTTTTTCTTTCAATCCACCAATCGGCATAACCCGACCGCGCAAAGAAATTTCTCCGGTCATCGCAACGGTTCGTTTTACTGGAATTTTTGTGATCGCTGAAACAATCGACGTAGTCAGTGCAATCCCCGCCGACGGACCATCTTTGGGCACTGCACCTTCGGGTAAGTGAATGTGCACATCGGTATTGGCAAAGAATTCTTTGTCGAAACCAAACAGCGGTCCGCGCGATCGAACATAGCTCATCGCTGCCGAACAGGACTCTTTCATCACATCGCCCAGTTGGCCCGTGACGGTGAATTTTCCTTTGCCAGGAACCACGCTGACTTCGACCACCAGCAGATCACCGCCGACTTCGGTCCAAGCCATTCCGTTGGTCAAACCAATTTCATTGTCGGTTTCAATTTTGCCAAATTTATACTTATGCGCACCTAAAAGTTCGACCAATTTCTTGGGCGTCACTACGAAAGGTTTTGCATCTGATTTGCCCGTTGGTTTTTTACCAGCCTTGACTCGTTTTGCTTCGGCTTTCTGCATATCGATCACGGCATCGGACATGACCAATTCTTTGGCGACCTTGCGGCAGACATTGGCGATTTCGCGTTCCAAATTTCGAACGCCGGCTTCGCGAGTGTAATATCGAATGATATTGCGAACGGTGGCTTCTTGGAATTGAACTTTGAAAGGTTCAAGTCCGTGGTTCTTAACTTGTTTCGGTACCAAATAATTTTTTGCGATATGGTATTTTTCTTGTTCGATATAACCTTCGATCGAAATGATTTCCATACGATCTAAAAGTGGGCGCGGAACTGTGTGCAAAGTATTTGCCGTCGCCACAAATAAAACTTTGGATAAATCATATTCGACTTCCAAGTAATGATCTTGGAAGGTGCTGTTTTGTTCTGGATCTAGAACTTCCAACATTGCCGAAGCTGGGTCACCGCGAAAATCGCTGGCCATTTTATCAATTTCATCCAACAACAAAATTGCATTGCCTTTATCGACTTTGCGCAAAGCTTGCAAAATTTTTCCTGGCATTGCGCCGACATAAGTTTTTCTATGCCCGCGGATTTCAGCTTCATCCCGAACCCCGCCCAAAGAAATGCGTGCGAACGGACGATTTAAGGCCGTTGCAATCGATCGTGCCAGCGAAGTTTTACCCACTCCAGGAGGACCCACTAAACATAAAATTGGTCCTTTTAAATCTTTCGACAGACTTAACACTGCCAAATATTCTAAAATTCTTTCTTTTACTTTTTCTAAACCCCAATGATCTTCATCCAAAATTTTCTGCGCGTTTTTGACGTCGTGATTTTCTTTGGAATATTCCTGCCACGGCAAAGACAAAATCCAATCAATATAATTGCGCACCACAGTTGCTTCTGCAGACATGGGCGACATCATTTTTAATTTTTTGATTTCTTTTAAAACTTTGTCTTTGGCTTCTTGGCTCATCTTTTTTTCGCGGCATTTGGCCTCTAGATCGACGATTTCCTGTTGGTAATCGTCCTTTTCACCCAGTTCTTTTTGAATCGCCTGCATTTGTTCGTTCAAATAATATTCTTTTTGCGAACGTTCCATTTGTTTTTTTACGCGAGTGCGGATTTTCTTTTCGACTTCCAAGATTTCGATTTCGCCCGACATAAGGCTGAGCAAATGTTCCAGGCGTTCGATCGGATCAAAAATTTCTAGAACTTTTTGTTTGTCTTCTAATTTTAAATTCAACTGCGCAACAATGATGTCGGCAAGTTCGCTGGGACTTTCGATCGATGATACGCGCATTAAAATTTCAGGTGGAATGCGTTTGTTTAATTTTACATAGGTTTCAAAAGTGGTTTTAACCGAACGAACAAGGGCTGCGCCTTCGACTTGATCATCGACGCCTTCTTGAATGTCTTCGCAGACAACCATAAAACAGGTTTCACTGTTGACGAAATTTTTAATGCGGACCCGGCGTTTGCCTTCGACTAAGACTTTGACCGTTCCGTCGGGCAATCGCAGCAATTGAATGATCGTCCCCAAAGTTCCGATCGAATAAATATCTTTGGGTTCCGGAGTATTCGTTTTGGCGTCTTTTTGAGCTGCCAAAACAATGTCGATTTGCTTGCTCATTGCTTCTTCCAGGGCGCTGATACTTTTTTCCCGACCCACAAAAAGTGGCATCATCATGTGTGGAAAAATAATCAGATCGCGCAGTGGCAGCAAAGGAAGGGTCTGGGTCTTAGCATCACTTTTGTTGTCTGCTTTTGTATCGGCCATCTTGCCTCCCTATTTTGATGATGAGTCTATTTTTGCTTAACGCAAGTTAGACCCTTTAATAAGTTTCAGCGGTTAGGGGCCAGGCCCGATTTAACCAGCCGAATACTTATCTCAAAGTATAGAAGGCGAACAGTCCGAAGTTAAGCGCTTTCCGCGCCATCAC
>JBBQHD010000148.1:0-5947 GCA_038323665.1 Bdellovibrionales bacterium | reverse complement strand
CCGCGAAACCTTGAAAATGGAAGAAAGTGTTTTGAAAAACATTTGCCCTTATGGGGATTCCGTTATTTTCCAAGGCGTATCTGTTCACGCCCGCAGTTATTTAGATCGATTTATGTTTTACAAACAGCAAGTGGACTTGCCGGTGCATAAACTTTCCGGCGGCGAACAGGCTCGGTTAAGAATTGCCCAACTGATGTTGCAAGACGCACAAGTTTTGGTGCTGGATGAACCGACCAACGATTTAGATACGATGAGTTTAGATGTTTTAGAAAATGCCCTGCGCGATTTTCCGGGTGCCGTCATTTTGGTAACCCACGATCGTTATTTTATGGATCAAGTGGCCAATACAATTTTAGCCTTTCATACCGATGCCAACGGAAATAACTCCCTGCAGACGTTTGCAGGATATCTGCAATGGGAAGAATGGTTTTCCGAACAACAAGTATCTGGCAAGAAATCCGAAGATGCTTACGGCAAGGATTTATCGGTTAAAAAATCCAAATCCAGCAAACTTTCTTTCAAAGATAAATTTGAACTAGAAAATATGGACGCCACCGTGCAGGGTTTGGAATCCCAAGTCTTGGGTTTGCAAAAAGAAATTGAAAAACCCGAAGTGGCGTCGAATGCAAAAAAACTAGTCGAACTTAACACGGAAGTCGAAAAACTGCAGAAGCAGATCGAACACAAATACGCCCGCTGGGCGGAACTCGAGAAAAAAGTTTAGTTTTTTGAAAACCGCGCCGAGGCACCGGCGATGCTTGCGGCAAATCCGCATTTCAATAAGTCACCTGCGATAAACGGAACGACTCCCATTGCTAAAACTTTGGACCATGGGAAAAAAGTCGACATCCATAAGGCGCCGCAACCAAATACAAACAGACTTCCCGATAAACAAACTAAAAATGCTTTGATAAATGATTTTGCAAATCCGCGGTCGGCTAAAAATCCAATCCAACCTGCAGCCAAAACCATTCCAAATAAATATCCCGTTGTTGGTCCCATTAAAATTCCCGAACTGCCGGCGGCAAAAACGGGCAAACCCATTGCGCCTTCGCTTAAATATAAAACCACTGCAGCAACAGCGCGCTTACGCCCAAGCAGTAAACCCAAAATCGAAACACCTAAAGTTTGTCCTGTGATTGGCACCGGAGAAAATGGCAGCGGAATCGCAATTTGCGCAAGTCCCGCCATCAATAAAGAACCTCCGGCTATTACAAGAATTTCTAAAATAACCGAAGGATTCCGAGATAAAATTTGTGGAAAAAAGGCAGCTTGTTTTGTCATGCTGACAAAGATACCTGCTTCTTTTTTCAGAGGCAATCCCCGGAATTTAAGAATGCAGGTATCGGTCAAAATTTACTTAACATCGTTCGGATTGTTGTCGTCGTCTTCCTCGACAATGCGCGGAACTTTGGCCAAAAAGCCTGCAACTCTTTGCGCAGATCGTTCGACCAAGGCACGAATAGTTGCCACTTGGTTAGCTGGTGGTTCTTGACCTTCGGCAAGGACTTCAACCGTAGTATTTTGTGGGCCATATTGGTTGACCAAATTCCAGGTCGCAATCGAGTCTTTGAAAAACTGTCGAACGCAACCATGGGAATCCGGAGTTCCCAACTTGTAATACAAGGAAGGCAAAGTTGAGTGAAAGGCAATGGGCGACAATAAGTAAATCGCTCGTCGCATATTATTGTGTGTTGCACTTGGATAGGCACCAGAATCGTGGATGTATTTCATTTTATACCCACCATCTTCGCGGTAAATTCCGCGTTCACTGATAGTCGGAGTTCCCTTGCCCGCTTTGCCAGTGGAAACCACATGAGCTTTGATAATCTGACCATTTAAATAAATCACCATAAATTGGCGACCAACGGCTGACGATCTTTTGTAAACTTTGATCTTCAATTGATCCGCAGGTGCCGACCAAAGATTTCCAAATCCTCTGGATCCAAAATCCAACGGCGAATTGTTTTCCAATTCCGCAGCATCGATTGCCTCGATATCGACATCGGCTTCGCGTTCGTTTTCTAAATCAGCGGCCTGTTGCATTTCAAGGCTGGGTTTTTCCAGCACCGGTTTCATTTCTTCCTTTGCATGGGCACTATGGAAAAAACCCGACATCAAAAATACGACTAATGAAATAATTTTCATGAATTCCCCCTCTGGTCGAGTGGGTTAGCACTCTACCTTAGTCCAGATCAACAAACTTTTTTGTGCGTGCGCAGCAATGCAAACGTCTTCCGCAAAAAATCTTGGTCCACCTACTTAAGTCTTAGCCCCGACTTCCGATCTAAGGACCATGGTCGCATCAAAACTTTGACAGTCACAGGGGGCAGTCGTGAAAAATTTTACTTTCGGTTTTTTAGCATTTTCTTTTTTAATTTCCGCAAGTTGCGCGAAATCAGATCGTTCGCCAGCAAGCATTCCTGCGGTCGAGGAAACCACGACAGAAGGAACTGATGCTGAAAGAAATATCAGTCCTGCCGAAATCCTAGATGCTCCGAAACTGGCACAAGGTCTAAGGACAAAAATTCTTTCGCAGTATTCCTATTTGGATCCCAAACATTTAGTTCCACGCATTCCCCTGGAACGCGCGGTTTTATATTATGACACCCATAAGGATCGCTTAAAGAATAAAACCTATTTCTCGGTCGTTGATTTTTCCGCGCATTCTGGAAAACACAGATTTTTTCTGATTCATGTTCCAACGGGACAAGTTTGGGCCCTACATGTTGCCCATGGCAGTGGATCGGATTCTGAAAACCGAGGTTATGCTTCGCGCTTTAGTAACAAAAGCGGGTCCAATGCAAGTTCACTGGGTTATTACACCACCGGCGAAACTTATTCCGGCAATCACGGTTTGTCTTTGCGACTGGATGGAAAATCCGCCAGTAACAGCAATGTTCGCGCCCGCGCCGTTGTCATTCACGGAGCCAACTACGTCGGCGAGCAATACAGTCAGATGGGCCGCAGCTGGGGTTGCCTTGCAGTTGCACAAGAATTATCAGCTGATGTTGTGAATCGATTAAAAAACGGCAGTTTAATTTACGCCTGGGTTCCAGGACTTGCTGATTAACTGATTCAATTAATTTTCTACTGACAACTTGGGTGAAGAAAACTACTGCTTGTGATTATGAGCAAACTATTTTCTTCACTTAAAATCCGCGAACTGAATTTTAAAAACCGAATTTTTGTTTCTCCGATGTGTCAGTATTCTGCTCCCGAAGGTGTCGCACAAGATTGGCACCTTGTTCATTTGGGTTCCCGCGCTGTTGGTGGTGCGGCCTTAGTGATGGCCGAAGCAACGGCCGTTTCACCAGAAGGACGCATCAGTCCGGGTGATCTGGGAATTTGGAACGATCAGCAAATGCAGGCCTTAATTCCCGTTACGGATTTTATTAAAAAACAAAATTCTGTTCCGGCCATTCAGTTGGCCCACGCCGGCAGAAAAGCTTCGAATGATTTGCCCTGGAGACGCCATCAGAAACTTCCGCAAGATCAGGCTTGGACTCCGGTTGCGCCCAGTCCGATTTTGTTTGATCAAAATTCTTATCTGCCACATGAAATGGAAAAAACAGATTTTGAAAAAGTTGCGGCAGATTTTCTTTCTGCGGCGAAAAGATCACTGCAGGCAGGATTTCAGGTGATTGAAATTCATATGGCGCATGGTTATTTATTGAATGAATTTTTGTCTCCGCTGGCCAATCAACGAACCGATGAATACGGGGGCTCGTTTGAAAACCGCATTCGCTTCCCCTTACAAATTGCCGAAAGTTTACGGAAATTTTGGCCCGCACAATGGCCGGTGTTCGTGCGCATCTCGGCATCGGATTGGCATCCGCAGGGCTGGACCATTTCCGATAGCATTCGCTTGTGTGCAATTTTCAAAAATATGGGCATCGACTTGATTGATTGTTCCAGTGGGGGAATGGTTCCCGATGCAAAAGTTGTAACTGGTCCCGGCTATCAAGTGACGTTTTCCGAACAAATTCGCAAGCAAAATCAAATACTGACAGGTGCAGTTGGAATGATTACCGACCCCCACCAGGCAGAAGAAATTTTGCAAAATGAAAAAGCAGACGTCCTATTGATCGCGCGAAAATTATTATATGATCCTTATTGGCCACTGCATGCAGCCCAAACTTTGGGTGCGGATCTGCAATGGCCCCTGCAATACGAGCGCGGAAAAAATTCTCATTAAATTAAAATTTATTTAATACCAATATTTAATTACACCATTCACCGACAGCGCGTCAGGATTTCCGCCACTGATAAAGGCGTATTTGGCCTCTGCGCCAACGCTGGCAAAATCTTTTTGCGTTCGATCAATCGGAATATCAAATCCCATCAATGGAGCAATGGCCAAATCGGATCTGTCATTTTGAAAAATAGAACCGACGCCGACACCAATATACGAATATCTAATCACGTCCGCATGCCCACCAAAATTATAACTTCCGTTCACCCACAGATTGGTTCTGCGTAATGCTTCATTGCCGTTTTTTGCATCGGTTCGCGAAGTGCTTAATTCAACTCCCAAACCAAAGGGAATCACGGGCTGAAATCCAGCATTGATGCCGTATTCTAATCCATTTCGATAACTGCCCTCGGGGCTTGCCATTCCGACTTGCACACCAAAGTGAGGTTTCAATTCCTCATCGCTGACGACCCTTCGCGGTGTCGGCAAAGTATTCGAAGTTGCACTTGCCGCCTGCACAACAAATGGGACAAAGGACACCACAACTGAGGTAAAAATACCCATATATACTTTCTTCATAATCACTCCTTGTTAGTTAAAGCTTTTCTGCCTTGATAAGCTTCGATATTGCAACTTTAGGACCAATTATCTTTTTTTGGATCTTTTTTTTGGATTTTTTGCAATTTCAAGATTGGTTCCATTTTGGAGTCGCCTTAGGGATTGGAAACAATTTCAAACTTCTGAATGTTGCTTGCTGATAACTTTCTGTTTCGATAAGTAATCCTTAATCGAAATTTTACAAGACGAAGGACAGCAATGAAATTAAACAAGATGAATTTATTATTACTATCGGCCATGATTTTAACTGGCACCAGCAACTTATATGCAGGGCCGGCGAAAGAAAAATTTGCCGCAGAAACCAAGTCGGAAATTGAAACCAAAGCAAAATTATTTTTACTGCATGAATCTATAAAAACATGCCGTCGCGACTTAGAAGCCATCGCCGCTGTTGTCGTCGCTGAAAAGACAACTGATTCAGCCGCCTTGTGTTTTCAAATTGGATCTGCCAGCGCATCTTGTTATGCAACCAACCCAATCGTTGAACAAAAACCTGTTCAGAATTTTTTAAACTCGAAAGAGATTCCTAGTGCAGAAATCAACCAACCTACTCGAGTGAATGAAATTATCAGTGCCTCATTGCTGGCTGGAAATTTAGTGGGCTTTTGCGATCCAACGATTTCAAAAGGAATCACCTCCAGTTACCAACTGACCCGCAGACAAATCGATGAGCGTGTGAACGAACTCACTGTTTTTGACAACCGAGATTCTTTGTTATTAAAAATGCGAGCCATTCGCATCAAAACGGATTCAACACTGGCCTTGTTGGATGCACTTTTTCCAAAACCGATAGAACGTGTTGAACCAGTTCAACCGGTTGAAACCATGAAAGCTCCGCCTAAACCACGGGTCAAAGTAAAAATAATACGGGCCAGCGATTTACCCATGGCCGACCCAAATGATCCATTCCCATTCTATGCTAAACCCCGACCAGTGCGCCGATAGGGCTAAGTATAATTCTGCAGGCCAAGGGTATTAAAATATAAATCAGAATTAGATTAATTTAAAATTTACAATTAAAGTGCCAAAGCCAATAGGGCGTTTTCCGCAAATACCTCAACGAAGCCGGAGGCGTCCGCCCTACCGGGCGGTCGTTGGAGGGCAGGAGCCCGCGTTTTGCGGAAAGCGCCCTAT
>JBBQHD010000147.1:0-5975 GCA_038323665.1 Bdellovibrionales bacterium | reverse complement strand
AAATCCTGCAAGGGTCGTGTGCACCAATCGCTGCAAAGCCGCGCCAGATTCCGAAAATAAATTGATGCCGTTTGCACGTGCAATAAACGCCGCCATCATCAAAGGCTGCAGGGCAAAGGCATGATAGTGCAAAGCACGCTGTCCGCGTGTCAGCTCAAGTGGTAAAAATCCATCGATATTGACTTGTTCGATGCCAAAGCGAATTTGAGTTAAACCCCAAGAAAATAATTCGGGATTGTTGCGAACAACGGCGACAGATAAAACACTTAAGCCTGCCCAGTAAGATAAATTGTTTTTTTGCGAAATTTTTTCGTGACCAGAAAAATTTGATTGCACAACTTGGGCCAGTTTTTCCAACCAGGCATCGATCCGATCTTTCGAAGCTCCCTGCCAATTTGGCAATCGGGATTTTACACGCAAGTAAGCAAGACTGACTCCGGATAAAAACCAAACACGTTCAAAGACTCCTTGCGGGCTGGGCGTTCCCAACATGCCTTTTTGCAAAGCCCAGGTTGCCAACAAATTTTCAAAACAGGTCAAAGATTTCGCATTGGCTGTTTTCCAAATTTCATCGGCAAAAGTATCTGCTTGGGCAAGAAATTCATTGAGCGGCGCAACTTGCTGATTGCGAATGGCTCTTTGCTCGGGATCGATGATGGAAGCATGCCCAGTCTTAAAATTGTCATTATAGAAAGATACACCGGGCGGGTCGATCACAGGATCGGGCGGTAATTTGCATTTACCCGCAAGCCCAGAGGTGTTCGGTCCTGCTGACGGCATAGGGCTTAGATCAGAAAAAGGATTTTTAATACTTCCCGTGGAAAAATTCGAATGAGCACAGCCAGTAAAACATAAAAATAAAAAAACAACCGCTTGCGAAAAAGCCTTCATCCTTTCAATTCATAACTGTGCGCTGTGAATTTTGTAAAGCCGCATCTGCAAAACAGGGATATTTGCCCCCATAAATTTCTGAGCAATCGATTTATCCGACCTGGTCTTTGGCATACATGATGCTTATTAAAAAATATTCAACCTATACAAAGGAGTTTTATGAAAAAAAATATTCTAGTTGTCATGGTTTTGATTTGCAGCACGGCCTTGGCCGCAACAGAAACGGCTGCTCCAAAACTAACAGCAGATCAGCAAAGTGAAGGCTCTGCATCCGATGTCGAACTGACAAGGAAAATTCGCCAGCAACTGAACAAGGATCGAAGTTTCTCGATCAACGGGCAAAACGTTAAGATCATCACGGTTGCGGGAATCACCACTTTGCGTGGGCCTGTGAAAAATTCATCTGAGAAATCTAAGATAGCGCAGGTTGCTCGCGGAATTTCTGGAACCAATAATGTCATTAACGAATTAGAAGTTGTGCAAAAATAATTTTGCCCAATCTTTTTATTAAAAAGGAGAAAATATGAGTTATGCAACCAAAGGTCACACAGCAGTTTTCGGAATTTACCCAAGTAGAAATTCGGTAGAACTTGGCGTAGATACTTTGAAAAATAATGGTTTTAGAAATTCTGATATTTCTGTGTTGATGCCAAACAAAGACAGCAGCAATGATTTTGCTCATGAAAAATCCACCAAGGCACCGGAAGGCGCAGCAACCGGTGCAACCAGTGGTGCCATCCTTGGTGGTGGGCTGGGTTGGTTGGTCGGAATCGGAGCTTTGGCCATTCCAGGCATTGGTCCATTTGTGGCCGCAGGTCCAATCGTAGCAGCACTTGCGGGTGCCGGTGTTGGTGGTGCACTCGGAGGAATCACTGGGGCTTTGATTGGTTTAGGAATTCCAGAATACGAAGCCAAGCGATACGAAGGAATCATCAAAGATGGCGGAATTTTGCTTTCTGTTCATGTGGATGATTCAAAGTGGGCAACCAAAGCAAAAGAGCTTTTGAAACTTTCTGGCGCACGAGATATTTCATCTTCTGGTGAAGAATTACAAGCTGGTCCGCAAACTAAGAACGAGACTTCGCAAACATATCCTGACTCACGAATTTAAATTCCACGAGTTTAAATTCAAGGGTCCAAAAAAAATCCGTCAGCTTTTAACTGACGGATTTTTTTATGTTTTGTAGATATAATTTTGAAACAATTCGACTTTGAAATTACAGCGCAATGGGAAACGAAATGCTAGCAATGTATCCTTTTTGCTGTGCCGATACGTTATTAAACGAACCGACGGCAAAGGGTCCAATATTTTCCAGTGTGGTCGTATTGTAACGAGCATCTTGGTATTCTAAATTAATACTAATGGCCGCTACATAAAGACCTGCACCAACACGGTAGCCATTCATACCAGAATATTTTGCATTCACAGTCGTTCCTAAAAAGCGCAGATCGCCTGGATCCAACATTCCATCGATAATATAGGTTCCCCATACACGGATCCCTAGCAATGGAGTTTGCACGCCCAAAGTGACGCCGTAATTATAAGCAGAGCTATCTGTAGAAGAAGACAAAGCCGCTGAACTATAATTCGGTTTTGAATAGCGTGCATCTAGGGCTAAAAAAGCAATGTCGTAGGCATGCATGCCCAGTCGAGCGCCAAGTCCAAAGCCCGCAACTGTTTCGTTGGAATCATTAGCAGGTCCTGGAAATCGGACATTCAATGTTTCAGTTTCGTAAGTGACAGCTGGTTCCACATAAAATCCCGATTTTTGATCGGCACTTTCAGCGAAAGCTTGTGTCAGTGGAAAACAAGAAAAAATCATTGCGGCGAATATAATTTTAATCATAATTATTTATCCTTATCTACTGCTGTTTTTACCGCATCGCCGGCATTTTCTGCTTTGTGCTTAATTTTTTTTCCTAAACATTGCATTTTGCCGTTAACCAATTCGCAGCCTTTGTCCTTAGCGTTATTGATTCCCGCTTTGACATCTTTTTTTGCTTCGAGCACTTGATTATGGGCCGTTTCTGCAAAAGCAGAACCTGCGCTGAATACAAATACCAAAGTCATCACATATTTAAATTTCATTTTTTTCCTTTGTTTGGTTGAAAGAACAAAGAGAGCGTATTGCAATGTTCACTGCAAAATCTGTAGCAAATCTAATAGATATGCTCTTTTGGTTCGCTCTCGTTGCTCACTGACTAATTAATTACTTCGACTTATTTGTGGTCGAAGATGTGTTTGAAGTTTTTCTAATTTCTGATTATTCATCTGCATAATATTCCTTTCGTTGTTCAATGCTTATTGCAACTCAAGAACCAAAGTCAGAATGAAATTAAACGAACATAACAGAATTTCAGAGGCAGTTTGCCCAAGGAATTTGGAATTCTGCCTCAGAATTGATAAGAACTATTTTGTTTGAAATAAAGAAGGGGTGCCGAAGCACCCCTTAAGAAATCTTAAAATAATCTTGCAGTTCGTTTTTTTAAATCTTCGGTGCGCGTCCGCGAATTAAGCCTACTGCAAAGCTGATTATTGCTAAGATCAAAAACACAAATAATAGAGTTCGCCCAACCTCAAGGGATACCCCAGCAAAATTGGTTGCTCCTAAAAGCATGGCGACTAAACCAATCACAAAAAAAGTAATAGCAGCGTTAAGCATATTTGATTCCTCTCTTTTAAATAAAGTTAAGCCGATTCATTTCGACTTTAAATCTAAATAAAAGCAATTTAAGTGCCGGGGTTCCTTAGCTTCAAATCAAATATAGATTTAATCAGGCTGGTAAATGGGAATTTTTTCCTAAGAATGAGGTTAAAATCCCCATTTTTTACAAACTTACAATTAAACAAAATTAGTAGAAATTTACAAGCTCTGGCGTTACAGTCAGCGTCACTGAAATATGAATAAATTTTTTAAAGATTTTATTTTAAAAATTTCTGAAGATTCGGCCTGGATTCACCGGTTGGGCCTTTCAATTATTATTTTAGCTGGTTTATTTTTCATCGAAAAATTAGTTTTTAATCTGAGTGAGTTTCATCACTTTGCTGTGCACTTTGCGATTTTTGCTTTGAACTTAATCATTATAATTGGGCTGGCTAAAAAAATTCTGGTTGCCCAATCATCGCTAAAAAAAGTTCAGACATTTCAAGATCGATTTATCAACAGCAGTTATGATTGCATCAAATATTTAGATTTGGACGCCAGGCTATTATTTATCAATGAATCTGGGATTCGGGAAATGGAAATTGAGGACGTTGAAAAAATAATTAATACCGATTGGCGAAAATATTGGGAAAATGAAAATGGAAACTTAGCTGCAGAAGCTTTTGCCAAGGCTAAAGGTGGATCTGTTGGCCGATTCGAAGGCTGTTGCCCAAGTCGTCGTGGAAAACCTAAATGGTGGGATGTTGTAGTAACGCCTTTGCTAGATGAACATGGAAATCCTCAGGAAATTTTGGTGATCTCTAGAAATATTACCGAAATTCGGCAGGTCCAAGAATCTTTGCAACACGAGTTCAATCATTTTCAAAGTATTGCAGAAAGTTTGCCGCAACTTGTTTGGAAAGCAAATCCAGATGGCCATGTGGAATATGCCAATCAGAAATGGTATGCTTATACGGGACTAAGTCCTGAATCGACTTATGGATTTAATTGGATTCAGGCCGTGCATCCAGATGACCACAGCAGAGTTGCAGATATTTGGAAAAAGATTTTAACCAAAGGTGAAAATGCCGAATTCGAATATCGAATAAAGCGTTTTGATGGAGCCTATCGTTGGCATCTAGCGCGTGGGCAAGCGGTTTATGGAGAAGACAAAAATCTGCGACACTGGATTGGGACGACGACAGATATTCATGACCAAAAAGAATCCAAAAGACGCGTCCGTCAAGCCGAAGAAAGATTGTCATCCGTAGTCAATCAAGCATCTATGATAATTTGGGGAGTCGATCGAGACGGCAATTATACTTTGGCTCAAGGGAAATCCTTAACCTCCTTGGGGTTAAGTTCCGAGGCACTGAAAGGGAAAAATCATTTAGAACTGTTTGGAGATATTCCCGGAGCAAAAGAGAATTTAAAGCGTGCTTTGACGGGTGAAAGTTTTGTAGCAGAAATTGAAGTTAAGGGTATTAGTTTTGAAACTCATTTTACACCAGTGCGCGAAGGCAAGGGGCCTGTGACAGGGGTTGCGGCCGTTTCGGTGGAAACAACTTCAAGAAAACAGGCTGAAAAAGAGCGAGACAAATTTTTTGAGTTACTAAATATTGCGACCTCTGCGGGCGGCGTTGGCGTTTTTGAAATGAATATAAATTCTAAAAAAGTATGGCGTAACGAAGCTCATGATTTAGTTTTTGGTTATAAAAAAATGCTTCCTGAGTGGACCTTGGATATATTTTTGACCCATATTTATATTGAAGATCGCGAGCGAGTTCACAAAAAACTTATTTCTGCGATTGAACTGAACACAGGATTTGAGATGGAGTTTCGAGTCATTTGGCCAGATAGAAGTGTTCATTGGATGGCAGTAACGGGGAAAGTTCACTGGGCCAGTCGGGCAAACAGCCCACTCGTGTTGTCGGAACCAATATCGATATCACGGATCGAAAACGTGCCGAAGCAGAAATCAACAAAAGCAATCAAAGGTTCCACGATTTAGCTGAAAATATTCCACAAATGGCATGGATGACGGACGAAAAAGGTAAACACTTTTGGTTTAATCGTCGTTGGTTGGAGTTCTCGGGGCGTAAATTTAAAGATGTCGAAAATGATGGTTGGAAAACTGCCCACCATCCGGATCACGTTGCCAGGGTATCGGAAAGATTTGCACAGCATGTTTTATCTGGAGAAAACTGGGAAGATACTTTTCCCCTGCGAAAAGCAGATGGGCAGTACCGTTGGTTTCTGTCGCGCGCTTTTCCGATCAAAGATGAAAATGGAAAAGTATTGCGGTGGTTTGGAACCAACACAGACATAACGGATCAATTGAATATTGAAAATGCACTTAGAAAAAGCGAACAGCAATATCGAATTTTGACCGAACTGTCGCCCCAAATTGTCTGGGAATCCAGCGCGGATGGGAACAAT
>JBBQHD010000146.1:0-6087 GCA_038323665.1 Bdellovibrionales bacterium | reverse complement strand
CAAAGGGCTACAAAACCGAGTTCGGCTTGGCGCGAGTTTGCCCGAATGTAATCATTCGGAAATTGCAAACTCGTGCCAAACGCATGTCTGAGAGTTTTGTAGCCCTTTGCGGCCGCTACTGTATTTTAATTTCTTTTAATTTGAACTGTTGGAGGTGACGGGCGGAGTTGAACCGCCGTTTACGGTTTTGCAGACCGCTGCCTAGCCACTCGGCCACATCACCCTCGTTGTTCCGGCTAGAACTGTCACAAAATTAATCTGAGTTCCCGGCAGGGTCAAACATTACTCAGTTTGCGAAACGAAGTAATGCACATTTCCCAGGCTTCTTCGAAATGCTGCGCCTTCAGCTCGTCTTTGCAGTCCAAGGTGGCCAGACTTCGAGCAACGCGCACAACCGCATTTTTGCGGCGAGCAGATTCTTGTTCCAAACTTTTTACAAAAACCTTGGGCAATTGCACTTCCTCATCCACAGGCAATTGAGCTTGAAACATCCACAATTTTTCTATTTCGCCAAATAATACTTTCCCCGAAATATCGCGGTCCCCCGTATTGCGTTCACAATACTGCAGGATTTCGATGCGATCCAAAAAGGGGCCGGAAAATTTTTGTAAAACCGATTCACAGCGTCGAACACTGTAACTGCAGGTCTTGGCCTTACCCGGAATCCAGCGCCCGCAGGGACATAAATTTGTGGTCGCCACTAGAAAAAAATCAGCGGCAAATTCTTGCGAAAAATTTCCGCGCGATAAACAAATCTTTTTTTCTTCCAAAGGTTCGCGCAAAGCCTCTTGCACCGAAGAATCAAATTCCCCCAATTCATCCAACAACAACATCCCCCGATGGGCCCGCGTAATTTCCCCTGGTTGCGGTGGGGACCCACCGCCAATCATGCTGCGATAAGGAATCGAGTGATGCGGATGATAAAAAGGTCGAAAACTTTTTGCGACCAAGCGGTCTAAAAAATCTTCCCGTGTCGGCGCCCGCAAAAAACTTAATGCACATTTTGCCAAAGTCGATTTGCCCGACCCAGCATCACCCGCCAGCAGCGTGCTGTGTTCACCCACCGCCCACAGTTTTAAAAGTTTGGCTTCGCGCGCAGAATAATTTTTTTCCAAGCCATGTTGCGGGCGCAAAACGCGAAAGTATTCATCACTGGGTGCGACCGCGACCGGGTGATTTAATTCTGCCAAAGTTGAAATTTTTTGTTTGCGAAAAGGACTGCGGATTTCACCTTGCCCCGTCCACACAGCATGGCCAGAGACTTGCGACAAACTTTGCAAATCTTCGGGTTCGTAAACGTCCCCGGAAAGTCCCAGCTCGCCATAGAAAAAATCATTTTCACTTTCCATCGGCAATTTTAATTGACCGGTTTCGCACAAAATTCCGACGGCAACGGCAAGTTCAATTCCGCGTGAAGATTTTTTTAAATGATTGGGTCGCAAGTTGACCACAATTTGCCTGGCCTGCGGCCATTCATAACCGTGATTTTTTATGGCGCTGCGAATTCGGTGCAGACTTTCCTTAATCACTTGATCCGGCAATCCCAGAAAATGAATTTGCGGAATTCCCGGAAATAAAGACACTTCAATTTCAATGGGATGTAAACTTTGGTCGACTTTGGAAAAAGAATTTAATTTCATGCAAGGCTGTGCTTACAAAAATCAGACCGAGCTAAGCTGCCACTAGAAACTTTCTAAGTTTCAATATCCGGACGCGACAATGGATGTTTCGCATCGATCACACTTTTCAAAGTTTGGGTCGAAACCGTTGTATACACTTGGGTTGTCTGCAGACTGGAATGGCCCAGCAACATTTGAATGGATCGCAAATCGGCGCCACTTTCCAGCAAAGAAGTTGCGTATCCGTGTCGGAAACGGTGCGGATGCACGGGTTCGGAAAATCCGGCCGTTTTTGACCAGGCCGCCAGCCATCGCCAAACATCGACGCGCGATGGACGGTGCCCGCGGTCATTCACCAAAATATTTTGGCTGTTGTCCTTGCACAAAAGTGGGCGCGCATTTTTCATATAATTATCCAAGGCCACAACCACAGTGTCTGACAAAGGAATCAAACGTTCTTTTTGGCCTTTGCCTAAAACTTTCACCCAGCGTTCGATGGGATTAAAATCTTTTAAATCCAGGGCGACCATTTCGCTGACTCGGCAACCCAGGCCATACAAAAATAACAGCGTCAGTTGGTTGCGAATGACTTTTTCTTTTTCAACGACCACACAGGATAAAAATAATTTCTGAAACTCATCGGGTGTAATCGGTCTTGGCAATTTGGCATTTACTTTGGGTGGACGCAGGTCGCGCAATTCGGGTTGAGCTTGGCCATTGCGTTCACAAAATTTCATATAGGTTCGCAAACTGGAAATCACGCGGGCTTGCGAGCGAATGCTTAAACCCTGTTTTTTCATAAATTCGAAAAAACCTGGAATATCAGTGCGGCTGGTTTGAAAATATTTTTCCCATAATTCTAGATCGCGGCGATAAGCCATGACGGTATTGCGGGATCTTCCGCGCAAAGTTGACAGATCATTAAAAAAATCTGACCAAAGTGGTATTCCCAATACTTCCCCCTAGAAAAATGGTCGCTTGGGGAAAAGCCTTCTGTCAAATTTTAGATTTACAAATATTAATTCAGCGTGATTCCGAACGCATCTTGACAATTGACCATCGAATTAAATACGGGCTGACCGTATCCTGTGTAAGCAATGGCAGGTCCTTGCAAAAGTCGAAGGTTTAAAAGTAAACGCGTTCCGCCGTAAATTACGGCTTGCGAAATAACCGCAGGTATTGGGCCGGTAACTCCGGGAACTGCAAACTGTGGAATCAATTGAACTTGTTCATCACGCAGAATTCCGTAAGTCATAAAAGTGGGATTTAAAGCTTGAATGACATAAGTTCCCGCAGGAAAAGTGCATATTCCAGATTGAACAGTCGACGACACTCGCAAAGTTCCACTTAACACTGCTCGGCCTTGATACAAAGTTGGGCTGTTACCAAACAAAGTATTTTGCTGCAAAGCGAAGGTGTCTGCTTCCAAAGTAGTCGTTGCCGACACTCCGTTTTGGGCTTGGCTGTTGGATTGTAAAATCACGGTTCGATTCATATCGGCGCAATTCACACAAGTTCCCGACACGATGAAACCCGGGGCGGCTGCAACATCACCCGATGTCGAGTTCCCACTTTTCTGGCAACCCAGTTGAAAAATCAAAGCTGTGACAATCAAGCTTAGGTTTAATTTTGATGTTTTCATATAAATCTCCTTTTATCCCTTTTCTTTATTTAGTGAAACGCTGCCGAAATCGAAAGATTTTGGAAGGTTCCTAGTTTTCTGTATCCATTATCTGGAGTTAAAGTTGTTTTGCTGCTGATAGAACTTCCGCACTGATAAGGACCAGCTGTGATAAACCAACATTTGCGCTCGGGACCTTGCAGTGGATATGCGGGTTGGAAATTTCTATACCAAACCGAACCCGAAGCCGTTCCTGGGCCCTGAGCATCGGCTTGAATTTTATAATCCTCGATGGTGACAATGACTGCGCCCCACTGATCTTGGAAATAAGCCGAGAAAACTTTTTTGCCATTGATCGTGAACCAATAATTGTAGTTGTAGTCTTTCAAACCAATATTATTGGAATATCCCAAGACTGAATTCGTCCCATTTCCAGACAGTTGGTAAGAAGCTTTGTGATTCTGACCGGTATAATCGGAAACATCATCGTAACTAATGCTGACATAACCCGAATATTTATGAGTTCCGTCGTCTGCTAAATCTAAGGTGATTTGTAGGTTGGTTGGATTGTTAACAGGGTGCAAAGGTCCCACATAATTATTCATCTCGGCCTGAGTCGCAGTCATTGGCGCTGTCTTACCACTTGCAGCGAAACCGGTCGTCGGTGTTCCTGTAAATGGAACCGTGACAACGCTAGGATCCGCCACTGCTGCGGCTTCCGGGTTGTTATTGGATTTGTTGGTCGAACAAGCTGACACGCACACTGCCACCAGGGCTAAACTCATCAACTTTGCTTTCATAACTGTCTCCTTTTGGGAAGAAAACACTTCCCTACTCATATACATAGCGAAGGCCGTGCCGAGTTTTCCCAATGAGTTTAATTGCGGATGACAGCAAAAGCGTTTCAACACGAAACAAAATTTTTTCGATTTTTCCCTGCAACGAACTGCGGGTGAAAAACTTTTGATCACTCGGATAACAAAAATTGTTCTTGAGTTTTCAGCCCTAATGCCGAATCCTGAATGTGATGAAAACGTCCGTAATTACTCTTATCGTTATTTCTGCAGTCGGAATCTTCGCTTTGCGTTTGTTTTTAGCTGTTTGATCGAATGATTTGCGAAACACATTTAAACAAGAAGTAGTCTAACCAGCGTCTCGTTCCGAGACAGGTTTTCCCCTTGGAAATATAGCCAATATGTCCGCCCTGCTGTTCGATATGCAGTTGAACTTTTGCCGGCCATTTGGTTTGTGTGAAAACTTCTGCAGGAACTAAGGGATCGTTGTGGCTTGCCAAAATTAAAGTCGGTGTTTGAATTCCAGATGCATAGTTTTTCGAAGAACACTTGGCATAATATTCTTCGCGTGACGCAAAGCCCGCAGATGGTGCCGTAAATGCCGCGTCGAAATCTTTCAAACGAAAATTTTTGGGAATTTCTGGCGCCCATTTCATTTTACGAAAATCTGCGACAAAATTTTTATCGTAAATTTGGTTGAAACCTTGGCCCAGTCGATCCGAAGTCGCCTGCAAATCAGCGGCAGGATTTACGACAACGGCAAATTCGGGTTTTTCATCGCCACTTTGCCCGCCCAGTAAGTTTAAAATTAGATTGCCGCTGAAACTAAATCCCAAAGCCACACGAGTTTGATCAGGAAACTCTTTTTTTACCCACAACAAAACGTCGGAAAGATCGGCCGCACGATTGGAATGATACATTTTCTGGGATTTTTCTGCTCCGGGGCCGACTCCGCGGTGATTGATCAAGACTAGGCTGCAACCCGTTTGCCGAACCCAAGACCAAGCGCGACTTAGATAATTAGATTCGATGCTGCCGCCCAAACCGTGGAAAAAAATTAGGACATAAGGATTTTTGCCGCGAAATACTTTTCCGTAAAGTTGATCTTGATCGCGCAGGGGGATCCAAGCATCCGTGCCTTCGTTTAAGTAGGATTGGTTGGGCCAGAAAAAACCCATCAGGGTTTGTGCTTGGCCGCCGGGAATCAGGGGTAAGTATTTTTCGATCTGGTCTAAGTTCCAGGACATTGATTTAATCTGGTAAGTTTTGTCTCAAAAAGAAACAAGTAATTTTCAGTGCTGCTGATATCTCGAGCAATCGTCGTTAAGTTTTTCAGGCCCTTCGCCGATAAAATCAAGGTGAAGATCACCGAAGTTAAGATTTTTTCCGTCAACGAAGAAAAGCTGAAAGCTTACGTCACGATTACGATCGATGACTGCTTTGTCGTTCGGGATTTAAAGGTGATCCAAGGCACCGAAGGATTGTTCATCGCGATGCCCAGCAAAAAACGCAAAGATGGACAGTATCGCGACATTGCTCATCCATTAAATCAAGAAACCCGATCCCAAATCGAAGACGCAGTCTTTGATGCCTATGAGCTGGAATTGACCAATGCTGGTCAATCCCTTGAAAATATGCAAAGACAAAAAGCATCTTCGACGGGCGAATAATTTTCCTTGTCTGCCACACCATGATTAATTAAAACTAAATGCACAGTTCACGTTGGGGCGTCGTCAAGTTGGTAAGACAACAGATTTTGATTCTGTCATCCGGAGGTTCGAGTCCTCCCGCCCCATCCAATCTAAAACTACAACAAGGCAGTTTTTCCGTTTTTAAAGATAGAAAAGAAAAATCAATAACATAGCGAAAAGTAGTGTCTAGCTTTTTCCTAGCCGGACTTTTAACGCAAAGATTTAGTGTATAGATTTCATTCGATCCCCAACATTTAAAGATTTTCTTTGTGCGCGGGCCATTTCAACTTTAGTCCGTCGTTCATTTAAAACTTTTTGTCCTCGACCAAAAAACATATCTGCTGGCCGTAAAAAATTAATTC
>JBBQHD010000145.1:0-6106 GCA_038323665.1 Bdellovibrionales bacterium | reverse complement strand
TTTGGTGGTGGGTTTGCTGATGTTCTCAGTCGTTTACTTAGGATTTTCTTTTGCAACACTGCCCGTGCATTTTTGGATCTTGATGAGTCTTTACGGACTCTACGTCGCAGCAACGGATGGCGTGGGCAAGGCTTTCGCCGTTGAACTTGCAGGAAAAAATTTAAAAGCCACCGCCATCGGCGCACTCGGAACTGTCTCTGGAATTTCCACCCTGTTTGCTAGCACCATTGCTGGACTGCTGTGGGATCATATCAACAGTGAGTCTGTGTTTATTTTCGGCGCCTGTGGGGCCTTGATTTCTGCAGCGATGCTTTTCTATGGAAATCCTAAGATAAAACTTTCCCCAAATATTTACCCGTAATCGATTTTTTATTTTTCACAATTTCTTCCGGAGTTCCTACTGCGACGATTTCTCCGCCATGGCGGCCGCCGTCGGGACCAAGATCGATCACATGATCGGCGCATTTGACGACTTCTAGATTGTGTTCGATCACCAGTAATGTATTTCCTTGGTTGGTCAGTTCTTGCAAAAGTTCGGTCAGTTTTCCGATGTCTTCGAAATGCAAACCGGTGGTGGGTTCATCCAAAATATACAAAGTTTTTCCAGTTCCACGCTTGGATAATTCTTTGCTTAGTTTTATTCTTTGCGCTTCGCCGCCCGATAAGGTCGTCGAACTTTGCCCCAAAGTCATATAATCCAAACCCACTTGGTGCAAAGTTTTTAATTTTCGCATAATCCAGGGTTGGTTTTTAAAAAACTCGACGGCTTCGGCAACTGTCATCGACAAAACATCGGCAATGGTTTTTTCTTTGAACCGAATCAACAAAGTTTCCGGGTTGTAACGTTTGCCCAGGCACGAATCGCATGTCACATAGACGTCGCTCATAAAATGCATTTCCACTTTGACTTGACCATGACCCATACAACTTTCGCAGCGCCCGCCTTTAACATTAAAACTAAACCGGCCCGGTGGATATCCGCGCAATTTGGATTCGGGAAGTTCCGCAAATAAATCTCGAATCAAAGGAAATAATGCAACGTAAGTTGCCGGCGTCGAACGCGGAGTTCGCCCAATCGGTTTTTGGTTAATATCAATAACCTTATCCAAATATTCGATTCCACTGATGCTTTTAAAAGTCGCGGGTTCTGCATGACTGCCAAAAAAATCCTTCGCCAAAATCCGATACAAAGTATCCATTATTAGCGTGGATTTTCCTGATCCAGAAACTCCGGTCACACAGGTCAAAGTTCCCAGGGGAATTTCTAAATCCACATTTTTTAAATTATTTCCACTGGCACCTAAAAGTTTCAGAAATTTTCCAGAACCTTTGCGGCGTTGCGTGGGAACTAAAATTTTCTTTTTGCCCGACAGATATTGCCCGGTAAGACTTTTGGGATCTTTGATCACTTGTTCAGGCGTGCCTTGAGATAAAATTTCTCCGCCTAAAACACCTGCGCGTGGGCCAAGGTCCACCAAATAATCTGCATAGCGAATGGTGTCTTCGTCATGTTCCACTAAAATTACGGTGTTGCCGCGGTCGCGCAATTCACCAATGATTTCCAACAAGCGGTGATGATCGCGCGGATGCAAACCAATGCTGGGTTCATCCATCACATACAAAACCCCGATCAAAGAAGATCCCACCTGAGTCGCCAGGCGAATGCGCTGAGCTTCCCCGCCCGACAGGGTGCTGGAAGGCCGGCCCAAAGATAAATACCCGGTTCCGACGCGCAATAAAAAATTCAGTCGATCGGAAATTTGTTTGGTAATTTTATCTGCAATTAATTTATCTGGACCATCCCATTTTTGCGCCGCCATCCATTCGGCCAATTCGTCGATCGACAGCGCACAAAGTTCGGCAATATTTTTTTGTTTCAATAAAACGGAAAGCGCTTCGGGCCGCAAACGAGTTCCGTGACAATCTGGACAATCTAAAATCGAGGTGATTTCTTCGTCTTCATCATCGTCAGAAACTTTTTGATCTTTTCTGGTGTATTGAACTTTAGTTAATTTTCGGTAACCGTTTTCGGATTCGTCATATTTTTCTTCTTCGACAAAATCCAAAGTGCCCAAGCCCTTGCAGGTTTCGCAGGCCCCGCGTGGATTGTTGAAACTAAAATAACGTGGTTCTAATTCAGGAAAACTCATTCCACAAATGGGGCAGGCAGAATGAATGGAATATAATTTTCGTTCGCCGGATTTGGTTTCGATAATTAATTTTCCATCGGCCAAGCTTAGTGCGGTATTTAAACTTTCCGCCAAACGCGTGCGCATGGATTCTTTCCACACCAGTTGATCCACCACCAAATCAATTTCGTGGGATTTTGTTTTGGCAAGTTTGGTCGCGGTTTCCAATTCAATAAATTTTCCGTCGACTTTGGCTTTGATAAATCCTTTGCGCTGCCATTTGGTAAACTCGGCCAAAAATTCGCCCTTTTTACCTTGGGCCATGGGGGCTAAAACAAAAAAACTAGAACCTTCAGTCATTTTAGAAATTTCATTGATAATTTGCTGAGGCTTTTGACTGCTGACTGCAACTTTGTGAGTCGGACATTGCGGCGTCCCCAATTTCGCAAACAGCAAGCGCATATAATCCGAAATTTCTGTCACCGTCCCCACGGTTGAACGCGGATTTGAACCCACCGATTTCTGATCAATCGCAATCGCCGGTGACAATCCAGTAATGGAATCCATTTCCGGTTTTTTCAGTTGTTCCAAAAAATTGCGCGCATAGGCCGACAATCCTTCGACATAACGGCGTTGCCCTTCGGCATAAATAGTATCGAAGGCCAGCGAAGACTTTCCACTGCCACTAAGGCCTGTAAAAACAGTGATTTTATTTCGGGGAATTTGCACCGAGATATTTTTCAGATTGTGTTCGCGCGCACCGCGCACCGTGATTCCAGAGAATTCTGCCATCAAATAGGAATATCAAAAAAACATTTCAGCGTCAGCGATTCTTACTATTTATTTTGGCAATCGGGACACAGGCCAAACAATTCCAAAACATGATTGGTTAAAACAAAACCAAAATGTTCGGCAACTTTTTCCTGCAGTTTTTCGATGGTTTTATTTTCAAATTCACAAATTTTCCCGCACGAGGTGCAGCTTAAATGATCATGATGATGTTTCGGAGTTAACTCATAGCGCGAAGGCTGTGACCCCACCCGAGTTTCCGTCACAAAACCACCGTCATCCAAGGTTCGCAAAAATCGATAAACGGTTGCAAAACCCACTTCGGGATGGGTTCGATGCACCTTTTCATACAGTTCCTGCGCCGTCACATGCCGCGCGCCTTTTTGCAAAGCACGCAACAAAGCCAGACGCTGAGTCGTCACTTTTAAATTTAAATTGCGCAGCACCCGTTTCATGGATTCTTCGGAACGATCCGTATCGAAGGTTTCTAGATCAGGATCTTTTTGTCGGGGAAGTGTGTCTTTGAATGTCATGGAGTATTTTTAAATGAAAATGATTCTTATTACAAGGTTTTGCTGTTTGCAAAAAAGTGCCCTTGGGACACAGATTCAGCTATACTTCAGCGATGGAAATCCTGCTGGCCTCAACTTCGATCTACCGCAAGCGCTTATTAGAAAGACTGGGATTGCCTTTTCAAACTGTAAAACCTGGCATCAACGAAGACGATTTTAAAAATAAAAGCTTACCTGCCGAAGAACTGGCCAAAACCTTGGCTTATGAAAAAGCATTCAGTGTTCAGAAACAAAATGCCATCATTATTGGTTCTGACCAATTGGTGTCTTTTAAAAACGAAATTTTAGGAAAATCTGGAAATGCCGCCGAAAATTTAAACCAACTTAAAAAATTAAGTGGTGGAAAACATAAACTGATCACCGCCGTCTGCGTTTTGCTGAATGAAAAAAAAATCGAATGGACTGAAACAGCATTGATCGAGTTTAGAAATTTAACCCTGCGCGAAATGGAATCCGCAATTGCGGCCGATCAATCCTGGGACTGCGCCGGCGGTTACAAACTGGAATCCCGCGGAATCTCCCTGGTCAAGTCGATCGAATGCGCTGATTGGTCAGCCATTGAAGGTTTACCGATTATCAGGCTTAATCAGGTATTACTCGACCTTTTAAATTAAGACCATTTTGGATGGATTTCCTAAATGGTCTTGACTATTTGGGAAATCTATCCAAAATGGTCTTGTGAAGAAAACATTAATTAGATCTATCCAAGCTAGTCTCTCCCAAGACTTGGGAAAGAAAATAGTATTGCTTACGGGCCCTCGACAGTGCGGCAAAACAACCCTTGCTAAAGCCATTTCCGATTCAACGACCTATCTGAACTACGACAACTTGGATGATCGTAGCAAAATCATCCAAAGATCTTGGAACCGAGGTGTAGATCTTGTTATTTTTGATGAAATTCACAAAATGCCAAAATGGAAGTCTTGGATCAAAGGAATTTATGATGCAGAAGGAATAGACCCTAAACTTCTTGTGACTGGAAGCGCACGCCTAGACACCCACAGAAAATTTGGTGATTCCCTAGCGGGACGGCATTTTTACTACCGTCTGCATCCATTTGATTTAAAAGAAATTGTGAATAGCTCGATGAAAATTACTGTGAAAAAAGCATTTGATCGTTTGATCTCTGTTGGCGGATTTCCGGAACCATTTTTAGATGGATCTTTAAGCTTTTACCATAAATGGAGACAGGGACATGCGGATATTATTTTAAAACAAGATCTGATTGATTATGCATCACAACAAGATTTAAGAAAAATTGAAGTTCTGATCGAATTGCTAAGGGGTAAGGTCGGCGTTGGTTTATCCATCAACGCTTTTGCTTCTGACTTAGATAAAGATCCAAAGACCGTGCAAAAATGGCTGGATATTTTAGAAGAACTTTTTATTATTTTCAAAGTCAGGCCTTATTCCAAAGATATTTCTAGGGCGGTAAAAAAAGAACCAAAATATTATTTTTATGATACGGGTTTTGTGCGAGGACCCTTGGCGCAAAAATTAGAAAATCTGGTGGCTTGCGCACTTTTAAAAGAAGCCCATTATCAAACTGATTGCTTGGGCAATCCGATGGATTTATTTTTTTTGAAAGTAAAGGGTGGCCGTGAAATTGATTTTCTATTATATCCTCGGGAACAAGATGGCCGACCTTTGATGATCGAGGTCAAGGAATCAGATCCAGAAGCCTCGCCAAACTTTAAGTTGTTTCATACCAAAGAACTTAAAAATGCCCAAAAAATTCAATTGGTTTTAAATCTTAAAAAAAATCATAAAACTGCAGCTGGGATTGAAGTATTGCAGGCCCTGGATTGGCTTGCAGAGATTAAAATATAAAATTAGGATAGGACCCATGAAAGATAAATCACTGTTCACTACTGCAAAAACGGCCCGGCTGAATTCTCATTCCCCTTATTCAAAATTTAAAGTCGGCGCCGCCGTGCAGATGACCGACGGAAAAATCTATGCCGGCTGCAATGTTGAAAACGCAAATTATGCAGGATCGATTTGCGCCGAAAGATCTGCAATCCTAAATGCCATCAGCAACGGCGCAAAACCGCCGATTAAAAACATCTGCGTTGTCGTCGATGAAAAAAACCTTTGGCCACCCTGTGGGGATTGCCGCCAAGTCATTTCGGAATTCAGCGATAAAAAAACCAAAATAACCTGCGCCAATCTTCAGGGGAAAGAAAAGTCCTACACGATTGATCAACTGTTGCCCGAAGCATTCGATAAATCTTTTTTAATTAAGTAAACAGATGGCTAGTAAATATAAACTAATTCCGTAAGGATCGCCATTTAACAGCCACGGCAGTGGGCAGGCCAAGCGATAAGATGTCCATCGCTATCAAAAAGCACAGAGATTGGTTTTGTCATTTCCTTTAGATCAGACGGGCGAATTTTCTGCGGCTCTTCTCCGCAAAGCATATCGTTGGGATTTTCTTTCCGGAACTTGAACTCGGCTCCTGAAAATTTTTTGATCACAATAGGACCAAGAGCGCCCGCGAAGTAACTAAATTCGATATTGAGCTCGGTCGGAGTGGGCAATGAATCGCCAGTTCGGGCCCAATCTTTTTTTATATTGATCAAGACTGGATTTGCAAAAGGTCGTTTGGGAAATTG
>JBBQHD010000144.1:0-6229 GCA_038323665.1 Bdellovibrionales bacterium | reverse complement strand
AGGAATTTTTTTTCAGTTTCAAAATCAAAGAGGCATTATGATCGATTGGGTCAATGACCCATTTATAATCTTGTATCCACTGAGAATTTTTAAAACTGGCGGCCATTTTCTTTTCATCACTTAAGACCAAGGGTGTCTGCGAAAAATTAAGGATCAGTTCTTTTTGCTTTTCTTTAAGTTCAATTTGATAATAAGGTAAATCGGCAACAGCTTCCCCTTTTTGATCGCCAGGATAAACGATGATCATTTCCGAACTGCCTACTTTTTTTAATTCAGTATGACGAATACTTTTTGCCGATTCAGAAATCCCACCCCGCCAAATTTGATTGGTGGATAAGGGCGGCAAACTGGCCCAAGTAAGCAATGAGGTAAAAACAAGGTGCAACACCATATTACTATTGGAAAGTCAGACACTACCATAGTCAATCAATGGCAAGCTTTTGGAATTTAAAACGAGCAATCACGGCATTCGAGGACCCTTGTATCGAACTAGTGGTATAGACATAGCCCAGACCTTACTTAAATACTGTCTGTATAAATTAAAAATGCATAAATCAAAGCTGTGTCTTTTAAATGTTCAAAACGACCGGAAGCCCCACCATGACCGGAATCAAAATCCACGCGCATCAAAGTCAGTTTATTATTGGTGCGCATTTCACGAATTTTCGCCACCCACTTGGCGGGTTCCCAATACTGCACTTGCGAATCGTGAAATCCAGTGGTCACCAGCAAATTCGGGTAAGGCTCTTTTTTCACTAAATCATAAGGTGAATACTGTTTCATCCATGCGTATTCTTCTTTCTTTTTAGGATTCCCCCACTCGTCAAATTCAAAAGTGGTCAGCGGAATGGTTTCATCCAGCATGGTGGTAATCACATCGACAAAAGGAACTGCAGCAACAACGGAACGATAAAGATCTGGCCGCAAATTAATGACTGCTCCCATTAACAGACCGCCGGCACTTCCACCCAGCGCATACAAACGCTTTTTATCGCCAAAGCCTTCGCGCACCAATCCTTCGGTCACATCAATAAAATCATAAAAGGTGTTCATCTTTTTCGAAGTTCGACCTTGATCATACCAAGTGCGGCCCAATTCCGAACCTCCACGAATATGAGCGCGCGCGACAATAAATCCCCGATTCATCAAACTTTGTGCTTCGGAGGAAAAAGATGCGGTCGTGGAATGTCCGTAAGATCCATAGCCGTAAACCAACATTGGTCTTTCCGACAATGGCGTCCCTGATTTTTTCCAAGCCAAACTTGCTGGGACCGTCGTACCATCGCGCGCTTTAATTTGAATGCGCGCTGTTTCAATTTCTGCCGCATTATAGCCGATCACTTCTTTTACTTTGACGGTTTTCAATTCAAAATTTTCAAACGAACAATCAAACACAGTCGATGGCAAACGCATGGACTGATAATTAAATCTGACATTGGGCGAGTTGTATTCTACGTTCTGCGCCAACGACAATTCATAACTAGGATCAGGAAAATTCAGGCTGTGAATGTCCTTGCCTTCGGGGGATCGAATCACGATTTGATCCAAACCATTTTTTCTTTCCACAAAAACTAGTTTATTTTTAAATCCAACAAAATCTGAAATAAAAGTATCCGCCCGGTGAGGAATAATTTCTTTCCATTTATCTTTGGGCGTAGGCTTTTGCGGAGCTAAGAAAATTCTGAAATTGGGCGCCTGCCAATTGCTCATCACCACAAACGAATTTCCCTGATCGACAATACTGTATTCATGTTCGGGTTCGCGGGGCAAAAAGATTTGGAATTTGCCCAGTGGTTGGTCCGAAGGCAAAAAACGTGTTTCTGTCGACAAGGTGCTGGAACTTTCAATGAAAATAAACTTCTGACTTAAACCCCTGGAAACACCCACGCTGAAGGTTTCATCTTTTTCAAAATAGATATCTTCAAATTTTTGTGTGGCCGTATCGACACGGATAATTTTTTCTGCACGCAAGGTTTTTTCATTGGGAACTACTGTGAATAAAGTTTTATTATCCGCAGCCCAAGCCACTCCTCCGCGAATTTGCGGGATTCGGATGCTGGTGTCTTTCTGAGTTTTCAAATCTTTGATATGCAACTGATAAAACCTGCGCCCAACGAAATCGCAAGCATAGGCCATTTTTGTTTGATCAGGGCTGATAAATGGGCCTTCGCAATCCAGAAATGGTTTTCCTTCGGCCAATTGATTTTCGTCCAATAAAATTTCTTCGGTGCTGTGTCCAGTTTTTTTACGCAACCAAATAGGATATTGTTTTCCCTCTAAATAACGAAATTGATAAGTATAGGCGCCGCGCTGAACGGGGGCCGAATCATCTTTTTCTTTGATTCGCCCTTTCATTTCAGCGAACAGATCGTCGCGCATTTTTTTAACTGGTTCTAAGGTTTTTTCTAAATATTCATTTTCTTTTTTCAAATGATCGACAACTTTGGGATTTTCGCGTTCTCGCAGCCAGAAATAGGGGTCGTGTCTTTGATCCCCGTGAATTTCTAAAATCTTATCGTGTTTTTCTGGCAAAGGGCCCAAAGTTTTGTGCATACAAGAAACCTCCGTCATAATTTGCAGTAGTAAGCATGCCCATAAAATTTGTTTCATGCATTCATCTCCACAGTTCGTTTTTTTGTTGTTTTTGTTATTTTGGATTGTTCAGCTTGGTCCAATAATTCTTTGGCGTGCGCTAAAGATGTTTTTGAAATCACTTCGCCAGAAATTAGGCGAGCGATTTCTTTGATGCGCTGTTCGCCGTTTAATTCATTCACATCCATATGAATTTGTTTTTTCGATTGGGCTTTGTGAATTAGAAAATGAAAATTTCCATAAGCCGCGACCTGAGGCAAATGCGTGACACAAATCACCTGCTGGCCCTTGGCGATCGAGCGCAATTTCTTACCAACTTTTTCTGCCGTCATTCCGGAAACACCAGTGTCGACTTCATCAAATAAAAACGTTCGGGGCTGAGTCGATTTGCCCACTACTTTTTTCAGCGACAGTAAAATCCGGGACAGCTCTCCACCCGAGGCAAATTTAGACAGTGGGCGCAAAGTATCATTGGGTCCATTTTGAATTTGAAATTCCACTTCGGATCCGCCCGACAATGTCAGTTCAGCTGTCTTTTCGACTTTCACTGCAAACTGCACACCCTTCATATTTAAATCCAGAAGTTCTGCAGAAATTCTTGCCGCCAATTTCAGCGCACCAGCCTTGCGGGCTGTCAGTAAGTCTTTGGCCCAAATATTTAATTTGTTTTCCAAAGTTTTCAGTTCGCTGTCCCATTTGCTGCGATCCGATTCTAATTTTTCCAAGGCAGCAATTTCTGTTTCGATGTCCACCAGACTGGATAAGATTGCGTTGATGTCAGAGCCAAATTTTTTCTGAATTTTGCGAATTTGGCTTAAGCGTTCTTCCAATGTTTGCACTTCATCTGGATCCAGTTCGATGGTCGAAAATGATTTCCTAGTGGCATAAATAAAATCAGCAATCTGCGATTCGGCTTGGGTCAGATTTTCCACCGTCTTGGCATATTCTGGGCGAATCTGCACGATATCCTGGGATTTTTTAATCACGGCCTGAATGCGACTGATCGCAGATCCCTCGTCATTTTCCAGAATGCTTTCGATGCTTTCGATATATTGGGCAAGTTTGGCGGTGCTTTTCATTAATTTCAGTTGGTTTTCGATTTCGAATTCTTCGCCGGGTTTTAAATCTAGCTTTTCAATTTCAGCGCGTTGGAATTTTAAATAATCCAATCTTTGTTCGTGCTTCATTTTTTCCAAATCATATTCGGCCATTTTGTTTTTTAATTCACGGTGGGTTTTCCAAACCGCTTCGAACTCTTTGCGCAAATCCCAGGAATCAGAAAAGACATCCACGACATCCAGGTGATAATTTTTAGACAATAAATTTCGATTGTCATGTTGACCCGTCATTTCAATCAGCGGGGCTGCCGCACCGGTTACTTCGACAAGGGGCGCGACCAATTCTTTCAGTTGCGACAACTGTGACAGTGACGAGTTTAAATAAATGCGCGAACGATCATCCGAAGAAACAATTCTGCGCACTAATAATTGCTGAGCATCCGTTTCGATTCCAAGTTCAGCCATTTTTGCTAAAACATCGGGCCGATCTTTTAGATCAAACAATCCTTCGACCACGGCCTGGGTTGCACCCGAGCGAATGGTGTCGGTCGAAGCCTTTGCCCCCATCAGCAAGGCTAAGCTTTTCAGCAAAACGGATTTTCCTGCTCCGGTTTCGCCGGACAAAATATTTAAACCATTGCGAAACTGCAGATGGATATTATCAATAATTGCAAACTGTGAAACCTTTAGCTCCATCAGCATTTGAAACCTCCTGAAACTTTATGCACGATCACCAAATTTTAATTTATCTCGCAGCAATTGGAATGAATTCAATTCTGCTGCCATCAGCATAATGTGCAAGTGCTTAGACTGAGTGACCGTCAGCGAATCTCCGCCGGTCATTTCGGACTGTTTCTGTCCATCGACGACAAAATTGGCTTTTTGATTGCGCCCCGGAACCAAACGGATTTCCAAGATCGAAGAACTGCTGACCACCAAAGGTCTGCTGGTCAATGAATGCGGAGCAACCGGAGTAATCAGAAAAGCCGGAACACTGGGTTCCAGCAACGGACCACCGGCTGCCAAATTGTAAGCTGTCGAACCGGTCGGACTGGCCACGATAAATCCATCGGCCTTAACTTGTGCGACTAATTTTTTATCCACCAGCAGTTCAGCATTGATCAGCTGGGAATTTCCGCCACGTTCAATGACCAAATCATTCAAAGCATCAAAAAATTTTTTCTGCGATTTGCAATACGCCTGCAGCATCATGCGTTTTTCAGTAATCAATTTCTTACTGATCGCCAAGCGCACAACTTTTTCAACCTGATCGACGGAATGCGGAGTCAAAAACCCCAGCGATCCCATATTAAATCCCAACATTGGGATGCTTTTATTTTTAAACAAACGAACCGCGCGCAAATAAGTTCCGTCGCCGCCAATCACAATCACATAATCAGGTTCGATCTTGGCGGGCAACATTTTGGTTCCAGCTATAACTTTTTGCTCGGACGCTGTATAAACTTCGGCAGTTTTTTTAAACTGTTCGACTAATTTTTTGGCACATTGAACGGCTGCCTCGGTGTGTTCTCGGTAAACAATTGCTAGTTTAATCATGACAACAATCCATTTCTGCGCAGCAAGGCATCCGGATCTGGATCGCGACCGCGAAATTCTTTATACAAATCTTGTGGGGGCTTTGTTCCACCTTGTTTTAAAATAATGTCACGGAATCGATGAGATACCTCGGGGTTAAAAATTCCGCGTTCTTTGAAAAATTCAAAGGCATCGGCATCCAAAACTTCGGCCCACTGATAGGAATAATATCCCGCCGAATAACCGCCGGGAAAAATATGCCCAAAGGAACAAGAAATATTTGTGCCTGAAACGGCCGGCTGCAATCGGTAAGGAGCTAAAATTCGGTTTTCAAATTCGCTGACTTTTTCTTCGTCGCGGTATTCCCCTGAATACCAAGCCAGATCCAGTGCTGCATGCTGAACTTGCCGCAAAGTCATCCAGCCAGACAAAAAATTCGAGGCGGCACGCAAAGATTCAATTAATTTTTCCGGCATGGCTTCGCCCGTTTGGTAATGGCGCGCAAAAAGATCAAGGGCTTCTTTTTCTTCGGTCCAATTTTCCATAATCTGCGAAGGCAATTCGACAAAATCCCACAACACATTCGTCCCCGACAAGGATCGATAAGTGCAATCCGTCAGCAAGCCGTGCAAGGCATGACCGAATTCATGAAACAAAGTTCTGACTTCCATATGCGTAAGCAATGACGGAGTCGTCGGCGTCGAGGGAGTAAAATTACAAACGATTCCAATATGGGGACGTTTAATTTGCCCATCATGCAAACCCTGATTGCGATAGGCCGTCATCCAAGCACCCGCTTGTTTCGTGTCGCGGGGAAAAAAATCCGTGTAAAGTAAACCGATATAGCGTTCGGTTTTACTGTCGAAGACTTCAAACACCCGAACATCTGGGTGATATTTGTCGACTTCAAAAGTTTCTTTAAAATTAAGATCGTAAAGTTTCTTGGCGTGTTCGAAAACTCCGTCGATCACATTTTCTAATTTAAAATAAGGCCGCAAGTCTTCGTCAGAAAAAGCGTATTTTTTTTCTTTTAACAGTTCAGC
>JBBQHD010000143.1:0-6295 GCA_038323665.1 Bdellovibrionales bacterium | reverse complement strand
CGGCATATCTTTTGCCAGGAACAGTGCCGGAATTTGATCGCGCAAAGACGGAAGTGAAAAGTCCACTGGGAAAAAAGCATTCTGCGCAATTTGAAGTGCAATATCCCACTTTTTATTGCGAAGCGCGCAATGTAGAGCCGTATCCCCGAGGGCGCCGCGGAAATTTACATCGAGAGTTCTTTGATTCAAATAAAGTGCAACCAACTCTTTATTTCCAGCGCAGCTTGCATCGACGAAAGCTTGAGCGGGTGGTTCGGGAGTTTTCTCGCAGGTCAGAACTAGATCAAATCTTTCGCCGCCCATTTCAAGATGATGCCAGCTTCCCGTGCCAGAAGTTACAGATGAAGGGAATCGCACTTCGACGCGGCCATTGGTAGTGTCCTCATAGCCGCCGTAGGCAGCGGTAATGATCGTCTCGTTATTTTGCATTGTATAGTTAACGATTGTTTGGGGTAAGACGTAGCGACGTTCGTCTTTAAAAAGATCAAGAGTTTTTTCTCGAACCCGGATGATGGCCTTGTAGCCAAGAAGATTTGTGCTTTTGCAACTCACTGCCGGAAAATCGGCAGCAAAAGCAGCCACATGAAAAATGGGAAAAAATAACAAGAAAAACAAGTGAGATGATTTCGGCATAATTCCTCCAAGAAAACTTTTGTATCTTTACGCAATTGCTGACTTCCGCGCAATATGCGCATAAGCATAATGCAAAGAACCAGAATTAAGCACAGCTTTAGTGTTCGGTCCCTAATCTGAAAAATAAGTAAAATTTGGGTCCTTAGGTTCGAAATTTCGGGGCTTCGTAATTCGCAGGACGATTTGCCGATGGAATGCTTGTTTCATTGCCGTCGCGCAAAGAACTATAGTGCGGAGACATGATTTCAACGCCGGCTTCATTAAAACAATCTTGAATATTTTGATGCAACAACGAATAGATAACCGCCATTTTATTTGGAATACTTGTGTAAGCATTTAATTCGTAAGCTACATAAAAATCATTCAGTGCTGTCTGCAAAACGAAGGGTTCTTTGTCTTTAGAAACATATTCTGTTTTTTTTGCCGCTGCTTTTAGCAATTCGTGAACTTGGCGCCATGGGGCATCGTATCCAATTGTCACAGTTGTATTCAGTATCAATCCATCTGCTTGGGCCGTCGCACTGTAATTGATAATGTGACTTCCAAGGACCATTGCATTTGGCACTGTGATTTCAACATTCTTAATTGTTCTAATTCGAGTTACCAAAAGTGTTTTTTCAAGAACGTCTCCGGTGGTATCCGAGATTCTAACTCGGTCGCCTTCTTTGAAAGGCCGCATATAAGTCAAAACCACACCGGCCACGATGTTGGCAACTGCCGATGAAGAACCTAATGAAAGCAAGACGCCAAGAAAAACAGAAATTCCTTGAAAGGCGGGCGAGCTTGACCCAGGCAAGTAGGGAAAACACATGATAAATGCGAATGCAAAAATCAGCACACGCACTAATTTATAAGTCGGGGCAGCCCATTCCCTGTAAAAACCTTCAAATTTCAATCTGCCATTTTCAATTTCAATAAAAAAGAAGTGTATAAATTTAAGTAAGTATTTCGTAACCATCACGATGGCTATTATGAAAAAAACATTTGGAATATAATCAATAAAGACTTCAAAAATTTTGGCCAAAGGATCCACGATATATTTAAGAAGTTTGGGCGCCCAATTGGCTGTCCATGGAAAAAAACTAAGCACCAGTGGAACATAGATATACAATGCTAATGCAGTTAGGAAAAACCGGATCGCGCGCGCAATCCACAGCAATAGGGAAATAATTCTTGATGAATTTAAAAGTTCAAAGGATTGGATTTTTAGTGAACGAATATAGCGACCATCACTGGTAAGAATCGATTTGTAGATCCCAGGAAAAACTCGTGAAAAAAGTAAAAACAGAAGTAACAAGCCAATTGTAGCTATCGCTGAATATCCTGCCCCCCACAGCAGTTGTGTGGGGCTTCGCAAAGTTCTGTCTGCAATGATTGCTGACTGCATGTGCGCAGCCACGGACTGAGCCAGCTCTGCACGACTTAAGGAATTTTGAGATTGAAGGTCCTCATCCCGAAGACTCAACAAAACAGAATCGGCAGCAAGAACATCCGAAGAGTTTTCACTCTCGGTCGCAACTATTTTTTCCGTATCAAAAGTGCGTTCATGAGATAAGTGATCCAATCTTTTCAAAATGGCTGCAGCACGTTCGTGAGCTGAAAAGGATCCGACGCCTTTTTCCAAACAAACAATCTCGATGCCGGCCATCTTTACAATTTCGCATTGAGTTTTTTCCTGTGAATAAGCGACACTCGTCACCGACAAGGAAAACATCACACCGATTAATTTTCTTATGTACACGTTAGTTTCCTCTCAAAATAATTGCTTCAGGGACGAGCCATGATGGTAAACCACTTCAATTGATTTATCATGCATTTCGACCAGAAGTTATAATGAGCACAGTATACCTAAGAATTTAAGAAGTCAGCAAAGCTGCTGACTTCTTAAATTCTGAAACTCATTGATATCCTGTATTGTTCCGTATGATTCTACTGCATTCGGTGCATCTTTAATTTCAATAAGGTTCATGCAGTCCTTAATGCCTGACAGTTCCCAGGCTGATCTTGCCGCGAATGCCTTGAATCGCGAGCGAAAAACTTTTCCCTCGAGTTTCGCCACGCCATCACAGACTGCGACATCAATCCATTCTCCCTCTATAAATGGCATTGCAAGAATTTGTTTAGAAATTAAGACCTCAAGGTCCTTGTCTGTTCTGTAGTAATCTTCAATCACTTTTGACTGGTCAACGAATCCCTCGACTCCATCTGTTGTTGCAATGATTCCTACTGCGGCCGCATGACGGTATGGTTTATCAAAATAACCCAGCAATGTGACACAGCCTTCTTTTACAGACACTGCAACATCAGAATTGCTAATCCGAATATCCCAGCGAATGCGCGAATGAATGGCGTCCAGAATCCTTTGATCCGATTTTTTAATATTTTTCATTTTCATAAATAGCTCCTTTGTAATCTTTGTTTCATCAGCTGATCTTCTTCAGTCCGTATATTCTGCGCAATCTTTCTTCTATTCGAAATTCTCATTTTCGAAGCTCTGCGCAGAATTTTTCTGCTCGCCTTTAGGCAAGCCCTGATTGCTTGATAGAAGTCGAAGTCTTTTTTCTTAACAACAATCGGTCGATTGACCTGACTGCCGATAACTACTATTTCGCATTCAAAAACAGGGCGGTGTGAACCCGATTTTTCAACCAAACTCTCGACAGTCATGCGAGTCTCCATTTTATCATCTCTATCAAACTTTCCAAGCGTGTGATCAATCGAGTCCAATGCAAAGTCCTGCAGATGTTCGAATCTATCGAAATTTTTAAACTGTATAGCTGTGTTCATGTTGTTCTCCTTGCTATATATATTATCGGCCTTAATAAATAAACTTTAAAATAGATTATTAGTAACTTATTGATACTTATTATAGATGGTTAGGTTTGCCTGAATAAGTGTTCTGTCTATATTATCGTTGATTTTGATAAATATATAAAATAGATCATTAGTAGGAGGCCCATCTTAAGAATGAATGCATACAACTATAATCATCTGTTTTATTTTTACATTGCAGCGAAACTCAAGGGCATTACGGTTGCAGCAAAGCACCTTAATACCAGTCAATCGTCTTTAAGCATGCAAATTAAGACCCTTGAATCAGGGTTTGGGCGTCCACTTTTCAAAAAAGCTGGACGAAAGATAGAGCTTACCGAATTTGGAACCGAAGTGTTTAACTATTGTCGTCGCGCGTTTGAGGTCCTGGATGAAATGTTTGATCAGCTGAATAAGACAAGTACCTCGATGGGTGTGCGAATTTCAGCTGGAGTGTCGGTTGATATTGAGCGTCCATTTGTTGCAGATACTTTAGTACGAGTGGCGAAAATGTATCCAAAGAACGGACGTCCTCTTTTAAATCTGGTGTCTTTGCCAACGCCTCAACTGAAACAGCTTCTTGAGGTTGGTGAGATCGATGTTTTGCTGACGGCTGGGGCCAATTTTGATGGTGAATTCAATATTGTGAAATCATTCAACTTGCCCGTGCATTTGTTAATTCCAAAAGCAATGGCGGCAAATATTGGTTTAAAAAGATCAGTCGAGGAAATCATAACTAATAACAAAATTCCATTTGTGCTGCCATCCAAGTTTATTGGACTGCGATCCGAGATCGATTCCTATTTCATTCGAAAAAAGGCTCGGCCCTTCTGCACTTTCGAAAGCAACATGATTTCATCGGTTATTCGAGCCGCGACCGACGAAATGGGCGCAACGATACTGCCACTTGCTTATCTAGGGCGCGAGCTAAGCTCCAAGCGATTGATTAAAGTCGGAAAAAATCCGCTTTGGAATCACAAAATATTTTTACTTTCCGGTCGTCGAGGCATTGACGAGGGCCGAAAGCTTTTTGTTGAAAAATTAAGTCAGCAATTGACCGAGTTCGCTCTGAGCGAAACTTCATGATCCTGCGAAATTGGCGTTCGTCTGCGGGGATTTCAAAAAAGTAGGTTTCGATAAAGATCCCATCGGACCGACCATGGCATAAATTGTTACAGCAGAGTTGGGATTAATCGCGTAGTCCAAAAAACAAAACCCGCAATTCTCGATTTCAGCCAAATCGAATTAAATGCGAGCACTACCGGCGCCGAACAAAATTAAACTAAATAAGTTTAATTGCTCTGCATTAATGACAGGGGCAGCCAGATAGATCTGCAGATGATTAGATGGGGCGGGAGTCATTTCTTAAAACCTCCCTATCTGACTTAAACCTTAGGGTATTGACTAATGCTATATATGGTTGTACAACCATATATAGATGAAAGCGATAGCTTTGTTAAAAGAAAAACGTGTTCTTTTGAATACCCACGATCGGCGGCTTGCTGTTGCTGAACTTAAGATTTGGCGAATCAATAAATCCAAAGATTATCCTGCGGGAATTAAATATTCGTTGTTTCTTGTTTGTGATGGAACTGTGATTGTCGGTTTTGATAATCATAAACCAAAGGGACCGCATATGCATTTCGGGGATCAAGAGCTTCCTTACGATTTTAAAGATGAGCGCGAACTGATAGAAGATTTTTGGGAATTTGCAAGAAAGGCTGGTTTTGAAATATGAAATTAAAAAAAGCATTGATTCAGATCGAATCTGCAGATGATTTAAAGAACCGATGGGCTGGATATTTAAAAGGAAAAAAAGTTAAAACAAAAATGACTGGATATGAGATCATTTCTGTAGGCAGCTGGGAGATATTGGGTCGCATACTTTCACCCCCGCGGTTGCAGTTACTAGCCGCAATTCCGTTTCTTAAGCCAACATCGATTGCCTCATTGGCGAAGGCTATGAAAAAAGATTTTAAAAATGTTTATTCAGATATTCGGTTTCTTGCAGACTTGGGGCTTATTGAACTTAAAGAAGAAGGGCCCAGAAAAAATCTTGTGCCCATTGCAAAATATGAGGGAATTGAATTTTCACTTGCAGCATGAAGTTGGTGCGGGAGCCATTTTCTAAATACCTGACATTACTGGTTTGTATTTTTCGAAGAAGCAAAAAGTAGCAATCTCAAAAGTGCGTAGTTGCCCGCATTATAGAATCTGAAATTCAGTCGGTGCTTTATCAGATAACTATAGCGTCGATAAAACACAGATCGCGAGAAGCCCCGCCAAATAAATCACCTGGGCAATAAATTGATATCGCGGCACGAACTTTAAGCTTCTTAGCGGATCAGAGGGTGAATTTAGTAATAGACGGCGAGTTTTCCATCCAATTAAGAACTCTTCAGAACTGTAGACAATCAATCCCCAAAACCCATTTAGGAATACAGCCGATATAAACGCTAGCGAAATTCTGATTTCATGAAAAATAATAAAACATGCGGCAGGAACAGTAGGCAGAAGCAGGTATTTGCCAACCATTGTGGGCCAATTACCAAACTTCTTATAAATGCGATCCCAAGATTGTGAGCTATAAACCGCGGTCCTTCGATAATTGATAAGTTTTTTTTGATCGACGAGATTTGGACATGATTGGTTAATTGCATCAAGAACGTAATGGCTATTTTCAAGTACAACTGTGAATTTTCTAGATTTATGGTAACCCAAATTTTAAGGCGGGTCTTGACCGCGTAATTGCTTAGCCATTTCAAACGGGGTCTGCAAAGGTTCACGGTTTGCAGCTTTGCGCACAGTGATCAAAAGATAATCCCGCGGATCAAGTTCTACTTTTTTACAG
>JBBQHD010000142.1:0-6321 GCA_038323665.1 Bdellovibrionales bacterium | reverse complement strand
ATGTAGCATCCTAAACATTAAACCGGAAGAAAAGAACATCGCCGTCTTTGACGGTATAGTCTTTGCCTTCCGAACGGTATTTGCCGGCTTCTTTTACAGCTTGTTCGGTTTTCAAATTAAATAAATCTTCGCAGTGATAAGTTTCAGCGCGGATAAAGCCTTTTTCGAAATCGGTATGAATCACCGCAGCGGCTTGTGGGGCTTTGGTGCCGGCGCGAATGGTCCACGCGCGCACTTCTTTTTCGCCTGCGGTAAAATAAGTTTGCAGGTCCAATAATTTATAAGCTTCGCTGATCAGTCGATTTAATCCGGGTTCTTTGGCGCCGATGGATTCCAAGAAATCTTTGCGTTCGTTTTCTGGCAATTGGGCAATGTCGGCTTCTAAGCTGGAACAAATTAAAATTGTTTGATTGTTTTCTTTCTGCGCCAGTTCAGCCACTTGTTTGGTCCAAGGATTTCCACCCTTGGTGAAATCTTCTTCGGAAATATTGCAGGCATACAAAACTGGTTTGGAGGTCAGCAGTTGGAATTCTTTGGCCACGGGTTTTTGCAAATCACTTAAATCAACCGAACGGGCGGGTAAGCCTTTTTGCAAAGCGCCCAGAATTAATTCGGTGACTTCTAATTCCAATTTTAATTTTTTATCCGTAGTCGTCTTGGCGGCTTTTTCAATTTTTTTAAAACGTTTTTCGATGCTGTCCAGATCTGCCAACATCAATTCAGTATTGATGACCTCGATATCGCGCAGGGGATCCACACTGCCAGAAACGTGAATGATCTGATCGTCTTCGAAACAGCGCACGACATGCACAATCGCATCGGTGTTGCGGATGTGGGTCAGAAATTGATTTCCTAAACCTTCGCCCTGGCTTGCGCCTTTGACGATTCCCGCAATGTCGACAAATTCCATTGCTGTGGGCACCAAAGTTTTGGGTTTGATTAGTTCAGAAATTTTTTGCAAACGTTCATCGGGAACTGTGACCACACCGACATTGGGATCGATGGTGCAGAAGGGATAATTGGCGGCTTCGGCTTTGGCTGCGGTCAATGCATTAAACAAGGTTGATTTACCTACGTTGGGAAGACCTACGATGCCGACTTGTAAACTCATGTGACCTCTGACTTAGTTTGATTGAAAATACTTGCTGCCTGATTAAGACCCTTGGTGGTTAAAATTTCAATGGCCTTAATGCATTTTTCGCTTAATTCGAACAGGGCTTGTTCTTCTTCGCGCAGCCAGCGCTGCAAAACATAGTCGCCGACATCGGGGCCCGGCACTGGGGGGCGGCCAACGCCGAATTTCAAGCGCACAAAATCTTGGGTCGCAAAAGTTTGCGCGATGCTTTTGATGCCATTGTGGCCACCGGCACCGCGGTTTTGCTGAATGCGCAGTTGCCCAAAGGGCAAATCAATATCGTCATGGATGGCGATGATTTTTTGCGGGGGGATTTTGTAAAACTGGGCGGCTTCTAAAACCGATTCTCCGGATAAATTCATAAAGGTCATGGGCTTGATCAGCAGAAGTTTTTCTTCGCCAAAAGTGGCTTCAGAAATTTCTGCTTTCCACTTTTTTTTCCACGGAGTTAAACCACCCCGGGTTTGCCATAGATCTAAAACAACAAACCCGACATTGTGTCGGGTCATTGCGTATTCAGATCCAGGATTTCCAAGGCCCGCTACGATCCACATATTTTAAAATAGACTATTTCTTTTTATCATCTTTTTTGGCAGCACCCGCAGCAGGTGTCGCGCCCGCGGCAGCGGCAGCACCCGCAGCAGGTGTCGCGCCCGGAGCAGCAGCAGCGCCCGCAGCAGGTGTCGCACCCGCAGCAGCTGGATCAACAACTGCAGCAACAGCGGCAACTTCTTCTTCTTGAATGTTAACAACCGCAACAGTTTGTTCTAAGCCGGTCATCACTTTGACATTGTCTGGAATTTTTAAATCAGAAACGTGCAATGCATCGCCCACACCCAAGTGGCTGACATCTGCAACAATCGCATCGGGAATTTCGGTTGGCAGACATTCCACTTCGATTTGTCGGTGCACGATGTTCAGCAATCCGCCTTCGGCCAAACCGATGGGTTTACCTTCCAAGCGAACTTCCACACTGACGCGCACAACTTTGGTTAAATCCAAAACTTGAAAATCAACATGTTCTGGTCTGCGAGAAACCGGATGCACTTGCACCGCTTTCATCAACACAACTTTTCCATCTAATTCTTTGCGAGTGCTTTTGATATTAAACAAAGCGTTTTCAAAAGCGCGAGTGTGATAACGGGCAATATCGCCTTCGTAAACAGAAACACTGAAATTATTTTCCACAGCTCCGTAAATCACGGCAGGAACCCGTCGGCCATTGCGAAGTGCGCGGCTGAAATGTTTTCCCGTTTCGCGAGGTTCTACGTTCATGTCGATTCTTTGTTTCATTTTCCTGTTTCTCCTGTATTACGGAAGCTGGCTTTCTTCTTGTTTTTCTAAAAACAAAGAACTGACGGAATCATTTCCGTGAATTCTTTTAATTGCCTCGGCGATCAAGGGTGCCACGCTGATCACTTCAAATTTTCCACTTTCCATCGCAAGATTTGAAAGTGGAACCGTATCGGTCACCCAAACTTTTTCGATCGGGCTGGCTTTTAATCTTTCGATCGCAGGGCCTGATAAAACTGGATGAGTCGCAACGGCGAACACTCTTTGTGCACCATTTTTCAAAAGACTGTCAACGGCCTGGGTAAGTGTTCCTGCAGTATCGACCAAATCATCCACGATAATGGCGGTTTTTCCTTTTACATCCCCAATTAAGTGCAGTGCTTTTGCCTCGTTGGGGCCGGTGCGGCGTTTGTCGATAATCGCCAGCGAAGATTCAGTGCGTTTGGCAAAGGCGCGGCAGCGTTCAACGCCACCAGCATCGGGACTGACGGCCACAAATTCTGGGCCGACACCGAATCGACTGCGCCAAGCCCGCGCCAAAGTTGGAATGGCAAATAAATGATCCACGGGAACGTTGAAAAATCCTTGAATTTGCGCGGCATGCAGATCGACGCCGACAATGCGTTCAGCACCTGCAGTCGTCAGCAAATCCGCCACACATTTTGCCGAAATCGGCGCACGTGGAGCAACTTTGCGATCCTGTCGGGCGTATCCATAATAAGGTAATACCGCAGTAACTTGTGCGGCCGAGGCGCGTTTCAAAGCGTCCAGCATAATAAATAATTCCATCGCGTTGTGATTCACCGGAGGACAAGTGCTTTGAATGACAAAAACTTGTTGGCCGCGCACACTTTCGTGAATTTCCACTCGGGCTTCGCCATCGGCAAAGGTGGAAACATCGCAGTGCCCTAGTTCGACACCCAAAGTTTCAGCGACTTTTTTTGCAAGGGCAGGGTGAGAATTTCCGCAGAATATTTTTAGGCCTATCATCGTTAAAGAAAGCTATTACGTCTGACGGTAACGTTCAAGAAACTTTCTAAACGCAATCGATCGATGGCTGTTTTGCAATTTAAAACCTGGGCCCAGTTCTGCCAAAGTCTGAGTTTGCCCCGTCGGCAGAAAAACCGAATCATAACCAAAACCGTGGATGCCCGCGGGTTTGGGGGCGATGCTGCCTGTTAATGCTCCATCGAAAATCCATTCTTCGCCGGTCGAAGTATAAACCACAAGGCTGCAGTAAAAGCGCGCGTTGCGATTGGCGATGGGGCGAATGGCCATCATTTTCAGCAATTTTGCCGTGTTTTCAGAATCGCGGGCTTGGGGCCCGGCGTAACGGGCGGAATGAATTCCGGGAAGGCCAGCAAGGCCTTCGACCTCTAGGCCTGCGTCTTCGCCAAAAACAAAGCAGGTGTTTTTCACCGAGCGCAAAGTTTTGGCTTTGATGCGGGCGTTGTCTAAAAAAGTTTTTCCATCTTCAGGACGTGGAGTAAATCCCGCAATTTCCCCCTGATGGTGCAGGGCTATTTTCAGATCTTTCAGCAGCAATTCATATTCTTTTAATTTTCCGCTGTTGCCAGTGCCAAACCAAAATTCTTCGCTCATTTATTTTCCTTGAAAAGGAAAAAAGCTGCCAATGATTTCGGCTTGTTTCAAGAACAACTCACGAATGCCTTTTTCCGCCGTGTCGAGCATCAGATTTAAATCTTTGCGGTGGAAAGAATTTTTTTCCGCGGTGCCTTGAATTTCCACAAAACCACCGTCGCCGGTCATCACCACATTTAAATCGGTGTCGGTTTGGGAATCTTCTTCGTAATTTAAATCCAGCAAAACACTTTCTTTTTGCAAGCCCACGCTGATTGCGGCCACATATTTTTGCAATGGCATTTGTTTGATTTCATGAACTTGTAAAAGTTTTTGCAGCGCCAGTGCCAGGGCAACATAACCGCCGGTGACCGAAGCTGTGCGGGTTCCACCATCGGCATTCAAAACATCGCAATCAATCATAATTTGTTTTTCACCGAGTGCGCGCAAATCGACGGCAGCTCGTAAACTGCGGCCCAGAAGGCGGCTGATTTCCTGAGTGCGTCCGCCATTTAAGGCTTTGTCGCGTTTGACTCGCTGGTGGGTGGCTCGCGGTAACATTCCGTATTCGGCGGTGACCCAACCTTTTTGTGTGCCCATCAACCATGGTGGGGCTTTGCCCTCGAAGGTGGCCGTGCACAGCACCTTGGTTTTTCCAAATTCCACCAGGCAAGAGCCTTCGGCATATTCGGAAACATGTGGAGTTAATTTCACTTCTCGTAACTGATCTGGTTTTCTTCCGTCCCAACGCATGGACTTATAAAAGCCACAGGTGGCAAGGCTTGTCACCGAAAAGTATCAGGGAAATAATCAGACAAATTACCTAATCACGATCGCGATTGTGCTTGCGACAAAGCAGCTGCAAATTTTCTGCGGAATTATCACCCAAATGTCGAAATGGATGGACATGATCAAATTGAATTTGGCTTTCTTTTTAAAATTTCGGATAGAGGTTCGGCGCAGGTAATGCTTGCACCCTGTTCGATTTGAGAACCATCAGTCGATCTATTTTGATGAGAATTCTTTTTAGCTAACTGTCCATGCAGTTTTTCAACCATAACTTTAAAAAACTGAGCCTGAGTCATATCTGGATTTTGGTGCGATATCCAAAGTTTCAGTTCATCCATTTTTTTTTTTTTTTTGCCTCGGGATCACTCGCAGGCGCAGTATTTTCATCTTCGCAATTTTCAGACCAAAATTCTAATTGAACTTCTTTCGAGTAATCATACTCTTCCAGCACACATCCTCATTTCTGCTTCTTAAATCGAATTAGAAAAAATTTACCACAGGTTTTTAAAATGCAATTTTTAGGTTTCCATAAATCAGGGTTGTGGCCAAAATAAAACTTCATTTTAAACGCACAAATCGTGCAATGTGCAAAAGCTTCGGAAAAACTCGAAAAAACAACTTCTTACTAAAAATAATTTAAATTAGGCGCGTTTAATCGCAAAGAAAACCCGCCAATAATATTTTATTTTTTTAACGCGAGTAGCGACACCAAATTGAACGGGTCTTTTTTGGATTTTATATTTTGAGGCTTGAATCGGCGTGCGACTTTGTGAAATTATCCAGGTGCAACTGCGTTTCGGTTTGGGACAAAATCGCCTCGCATCGAGACAAAGAACACACTCAAGATCTTTGCCCAGAACTCCGAAAAGTAGTCATGTCAATTTGGAAGAACATTTTTGGAAAAGCACCGCGCCAGCGACTTTCGTTGTGGCCGATAAGCGTTGTTGTTTTTCTATCTTTCATCATTAGTAGTTGTGGTTGGGTTAAGGTTTCAGTTGATGACAAAAACGCTGCGAACCTTACCACAATTACTTCGACCATTAATCTGACCAACGGCAGTTTTTCTGGAAATGCTTTTTCAGTTTCTACTTATGCTCCTGCAAGTAGTTTTAATTTACTTTCGGGATCTGGAAGTTTGAGCGGCAGCGGGCTTTACACCCCCACTTATGCTAGACAAACAACGCAGATCACAGCTGATTCGACTCTTGTTAAGGTCAACAATATCCCGGTATGGACGGATGGCGCCGTAAATGCGGTAGTCAAGGATAACAGCGGAAATCTGTATCTTGGTGGTTCCTTTACAAAAGTAGTAACTGCATTTCCGGCGCCAGGATTTATGTCGATCAATAAAAACTCGGGCGATCCCATTTTGACATGTAACATTATGGATGGATTTAACGGCACCGTTAATGCTGTGGTTACGACTTCCGACGCTATTTATGTTGGTGGAGGTTTTACTACCTATCAAAATATTTCAGTAGGCTATTTAGTTAAACTAGATAAAAACTGCAATTTGGATACAA
>JBBQHD010000141.1:0-6352 GCA_038323665.1 Bdellovibrionales bacterium | reverse complement strand
CTGAGAAATCTCATCATTTCTTCCAGAAATTTCGGAAGAACTGAGCGAATTTCCACAAGAAGACTTCGCCGAATTAAGCCGCGATTGGGCACTCTGACAACTACTTTGACACTCGTTCACAGCACTGCCACAGGAATTGCTGAATGCTCCAAGCGCAATACCCAAACCCTGGGCCGCAAGAGCAGCTTTGGCGCAACCACCAGTCAGCGATCCCGCAATGCCAAGGCCAGCACCGACAATTTTCGCCCCTGCTGCTTTCAGCTCGGGATTACTTTCGGGCTGGCAGTCATTCATGTGCGTCGATACAGAATTTGCGCAGGACTTGATTGCAGTGTCGAGGGTTTGCAAGTCGCGCTGGCATTGCTCGGATTTATCTTGATTGGGTCGCGGGTCTTGCTGGCGATCTGCGGAGGAGCTCGGTTTGACGGGCCCCCTGGGATTATTCCGATTAGGATTAGAAATTGTTGTAGTGGTTCCATCAGCCAATTTACAGTCAATATCGCCATTGATTTTTACCACAGTATCGCCGGCACAGAAAAGTTGCGTATTAATTATTCCACCGAACTCTGGTTCTTGCGGAAATGAATTTAATGGCGACGGAGTGCTTGGTGTATCGAAAGCATTCGGAGAGTTCGCAGGGCTAGTTGTGCCAATTGAAAAACCTGCATTTGCTGTTGCGCCAGGGGCCGGACTAAGCCCAAAACTTTGTGCATTAGATTGAACTACATTAAATAAAATAAACAGAAAAATGACTAATATCTTCCCCATAATTCTATTCTAAACCAATTCAATGAAAGATAAATTGAACATCATAGTTAGTCTCTAAAAGAGAAAAATATGTCTCAAAATAGGAAAAAGCCTAATTTTTTGCGCACGTTTTTTGCATACAAATGTGGTATTGAGGTTAATATGAAAAATAAAAACAAATTTGTAGTGCTTTTGGTATTTCTTAAGGGCTCGTTTGCTTTGGCGATGGTTGCTACACCTGACATAACTGAAGAACTGGCCGAGCCATCAAAGGCGGTTGTATTATTTTCTGTTTCCAAAGGGAAATTGGCGGCTGCTACGAATTCCTGTGTTGGAACTTTCGTTTCAGAAAACCACATTATAACTGCTGCCCACTGTTTTTTAAATGTAAAAAAATATAGTCATCAAGCACTTGAAAAGATGGGCAACGAAGAGATCAATATTAAATTTATGGAAGATGGAAAAAATAAAATAGCAAAAATTATAAAATCTAGTTTTGATCACAGTGATGAAATATCCAGCGAAGTTAAATTCGCGGAATATTTAAAATTCGAAAAGGCAAAGAACGACAAAAATGAAAATTACGTTCGAATCACGAATGATTTGGCCATTTTCAAAGTGGTCAGAAAAAGTAGTTCCTACATAAAAATTGGAACTGCATACCCAGTTGCGGGATCAAGCTTGGCCGCAATTGGCTATAGACTTCCCAAAAATGTGAACCCGATGCAGTTTTTTGTGAACGATGTTTTAGACAATTTAAAAAATATGCCGCTGTCATTTATGCCAATCAAACTATCCAACTATGAATCTGGAAAAGGTGTTGTTTACTCGATTAAACCAATGTCATTTAATCCAGGGGACTCAGGTGGCCCAATTGTTTTTAAAACTTATTCTGGAAAGTATGAACTTATCGGCGTCCTTTCCAAAAGCGCAGAACAAGACCTTAAAAAGCAAAAGGACATGGATCCAGCGATCTATACAGATCTGCTTAGTTTGGATAATGGTGGGTGGATTAAGAAAGCAGTGTCAGCCGGGAATTAGAGGTACGCCTTCGCGAGGGTTATCCTACTTCCCAGTCAGCTTGCGATACTCGGCAAGGTATTTTTCGTGGCGTTTGGATTCGGCTTGCCAGTTTTTTAGTTGCGATTCATAAGATTTCTTTTTTGCGCGCCATTCGGTGTCGGTTGCGGCGATTTTCTTTTGTTCGCTGGCGGTTTGGGTGTCCTGTGTGCGGGCTTCGGATTCTCGTTGTTTTGCCTCGGCCCGTTTTTGAGTGACACTTTGCAAATCTTGTTGGGTCAATCGGATGCTTTCATCCCTTGATTTTGTTACCTCTTGCAATTGTGTGATCATTTTTTCCAGCTGCTGGATTTGGGCTTGATCGCTGTCTTTGCGACTTTGTTCTTCCTTGATATTTGCATTCAGTTCTTTTTCTGATTTTTCAATCTGTGCCATCGATTTTTCTATTTCGCTGACGTTTTTTTGCGTTTGCTTTCTTTGGCCATCAATTTCGGTTTTTACTTTCCCTATATCCGCAAGATTCGCATCGACTACTTCCAAATTCTTTTTTAAATCCATGGTATTGGCATTGGATGTTTCGATATTTTTTTCCAATTGCTCAAATCCATTTTTTTGCGAATTCAGTTCTTTGGCTTGTGCGCCCATTGCTGCCGTAATCATTGTTGCTATTAAAATTCTTTTCATAAATCCTCCGTTTTTTTAGTTTTTTAAAAATTATTTACCCATAGCCAATGCTTCTTTTTCGCCGCAGACATTTTTCAGCGACGACCGAACATGGCCCAGTTCGTCTTCCCATAACTCGCCTTGGAATTTCCATTTCAAGTTTACGGATTCTTTTTTCTGATCAAAAGATTTTGAATCGATTTTTCCGCCTTCGGCTTGTAAACGTAAGTGTTCACCTGCTCCGGATAACAATTCATACCTTAAACGATCAGTCTGATCGATCGAACCTTTTAACGCCTTCATCATATCTTGAGTTTGTTTTGCCAAAGCTTTTGCAGAATCCGCCTTCAAACGATTTTTTTCTAATTCGTTTTCTGGTGCGCGGAATGCTTTCAGTGCCTTTAAGTTTACTCGTGCTTTCGATGCTTGCTTGATTTTTATCTCGATCATATCTTTTTGACCCTGCAATTCAGCTAAACTTAAATTGGTCAGTGTATTTTCCTTTTTATGCGCAATACTTTCTATCAATTGGCGTTTTCTTTGATTTAATGTCTTTTCGATTTCTAAAACTGACAACTGTGCTTGATCCCACTGCTGTTCTTCGTCGATCAAATTATTTATGCGTTTTTGAATGCGTCTAAATTCAGGATTGATGGCCCATTCTTTAATCACAGATTTGGGTAAATTATCCACCACCTTGGCTTGATCTTTTTGCATCCAGGTTTTTAATGTTTCCAAATAATCTGCATCCTTAGTATGCGCTTTTTGATATTCCACGATTGTTTTTAAAGTGGGTTCGTATCGGCGCGAAAACTGATTCAGCACCTGCGATCCATCACCAAACTGACACAAGTTTAAGTAGGCGATCGATCTTACCAAATAAGATTCTGGCGCAAAACTGCTTTTGAAAAAATCTGTATGCAAGGTAAACATATTTCCTGCAGCGCCTTCATAATCTTTTTCTAAAACCTGTGCCCAAGCTTGTTCGGTCATCGCCTGCAACCAAACTGAACTTGTGCGATTGACCTTGCGATAGGTCTCGTCGGCTTTGGCATAATCACTTTTTTGAAATTGAATTCTAGCAATCGTCAGCAGAGCTTTGGCTTTGGTGTCGCTTTCTTTTTCTGCATACTCATTGGCCTTATTCAAATCAGCCAAAGCTGCATCAACCTGACCACGGCGATAGTTTAAAAGTCCTCGTAAAAAATAAGCCTCGGGGTGTTTAGAATCTTGGGCCAAAATTTTATCAATTGCATGCAAAGATTTTTCTAGATCGCCGGTTTCTAAAAAGAATCTTGCCTTTTGATACTCAAGTGCAATGGTCGATTTAAATTCGGAGTCTTTATAGGGATTCCATGTAATCCATTTGGGAACATCTTTGTAATTATAGTCTTTGGCATGTGCATTTAAAAATTGGTATGCCAAAAATTTAGTTTCTTGCGAAGTCGATTTATTTTTGCTTTCGAAAATATTACGAATATAAGAATAGCTTTCAAATTTAATTCCTAAATCATAAGAAGCTTTGGCGGCCAGTAGGTAAACTTCATTTTGAATTTGCGTATCCTTAATAATAGATTGAATCAGTGCCAAAGCAATGGCCGGGTGTTGATCACTTTCATAGGCGATCAGGGCTTCCAACAATATTTTTTGCGAGGCAGATAGCTCGTCGACTTTTTGCAATTCAAGTTTACTTTCTTTCAATGCACTTAAGGCAGGTACATTGAGTGTTGGAAAGGCTTTGGAATTTCCTTCTGGCAAGGAAACTTGTTTGTGACTGCTTTTTTGTAAAATCACTTTTTTCAAAAGGGCAGCAACACTTTTGTTGACCGTGCTTTCGCTGAGTGGATGTGGCGTAGATAATTTAAAATCGAAAGCTTTAATTTCAATGGGCGCAGGACTTTGTAAAGTAATGCGAGTTTCTTCTTTGATGTGCAAACGCTTGACGTCTTGAACGGGTTGCGCTGCCTGGGCCATTGTCATTATTAAAATTAAATTCATCTTATACATCCTTTTCGCTTTCGATTAAAACCAAAACTGCAGACCAACTAATAATTGTGTATCGCTGATGCTTTTTGTTCCCAAACTTGCCGAAGACGATCCGTATTGATATTGGGTTTCATTGGTGAAAATATTTCTGTAGTTCACTTTGATTGCCATCAATTTGCTGAAGAAAAATGTTTGATGTAAGTCGATATTATAACTTTGCGCAGTGCCGGATTTATTTCCCGAGGCCACTTGGCTTTCCCAAGAAGTTTGTCCAATGCCGGCGCTCATTCCCATATCAAAGTAGATAATCTTCGTGTTCAGGAAACTCATCTTTGCATAAAAGGGAACCCAAATTAAGTTTACACTTTGTGATCCAGAAATGACGTTGTGATTTGGAACAGTTTGATGTGCATTGATAAACTGATCGGTTGAGTCGTTGTTTCTGTAGGTATAATTGCTTCTAGAATATTCGACTCCCCAACGTTCATTAAAAAAATATCCCGTCGATAAATCAACAACTTGTCCAGTCGAGTAGGGATCGTTAATGGGAATCCCGCCACTGACGCCGACGTAAAAACGATGTTCTTTGGTGAAGGTCCTGTTTTGCACCACTGCATAGTCATCATCTTTGGCAGACCAATATTTCTTTTCTAATTGTTCTAAATCCATTTTATCAGAAGATGATTTTTTTTCATCCGCAGCATAGGATTTCGAGTTTATAATCCCTACTTGCGCCAGCAGTATCAAAACCGTCATTGTCTTTTTCATTTCGTAAGCTCCTTCTTGTTATTAAATTAAACTTCTTCGTAAAATTTTAGTTTGTGCTCTTAAATAAAAACGGATAGGTGACAACCACTTTGGTCCCACCTTTTGGCGCAGGAAATTTCCAGCCGCTGACTTTGCCCAAGATGCAACTTTCCACGGTATTATTTTTTAAAGTCGTGTTGCCGATACTTTTCTGTTCAACGCTTCCATCGCCTGCAATGGTAAATTTAACTGCGACTTTTCCAAATAATTCTGGGTGGGCTGATAATTGTCGTTCATAACAATAAAGAATTTGTCCCAATTGTGATTTAATCACGCCGGCAATAACGTCGCGATCAAGACCACCTGACATTTCAGATTCATCATCCAAAGCTCCGATTCCAGCTTGACCAATTTTTCCAGCGTTTAAACTTGAACCTCCGCCGGCGACATTACTGACTTTCAAGGCTTTGGATGAACTTAAAGTTGACCAGTCAGCACCATTGCGGTCTTGGTTGCTGACAGACGCTAAGGCACGTCCAGTTGCACCCTCGGCAGCAGACTTTCCATCAGTTACAATCACTCGCTGGCTAAGGGCTCCGCGAGCGGAAACTTTTCCAAGTAATTTGCTTAAGCGTCCAGTTTCAAAAGATTTTTCTAAACCTGCCATTTTGCCTTGAACGGGTCGCAATCCTTGTGTCGGGGCAGCATTCGAACCAATGTTTTGTTTTGGTGTTGAGGGCTTTTGCACTATCGGCGGCAAAGTGATTTCACGAATGACCTGTGAAACTTGTTTGCTGTTTTCATAACTTTTTTCGGACTTAAGTGTGGTTAATAGTCCAAGGCCCACCACCAAGAATGATAATAATCCACCGGCACTTAAATATTGTTTGCGGGTCTGTGCATCTAGTTTCAAAAATGTTTCAGCGTCTTGCTTTGATAAATTAACTTTGCGAATTTCATATTGCAAAGGGGCATCATTATTTCTTAAAGCAGATTCTGGTAACTTTTCGTCAGGTTCTAGAACTTTTAAAAACTTATTCTGGAAATACAAAAGACTTACTTCTTCAGTTTTAGTATCTTGTTTAGAAAGAGTTTGGAAAAGAGTCGGCTTATTTTGCACGATTTCAATAATCAGCTGACTGGATTTCAATGCAATTTCGGTTTTTTCTGCAATGGTTTTTGAGATCTC
>JBBQHD010000140.1:0-6364 GCA_038323665.1 Bdellovibrionales bacterium | reverse complement strand
CTTTGGGCCGCCAAGCTTTTTTAAAAACCTCAGCGGTTCAGGATGAACGCGCGTCCACGATAGCCGCACCGCAGCTGGAGGCCCTGGATGGCCGTGTTTTTAAAAAAGCTTGGCGGCCCAAAGGCCACGAATTTATTTTTTGTCTCTAAATTTGATCTGCTGATTTTTACTGCCGAACTAAAACTGCTTAACCGTGCCCGCCCATTAAAAACTCTTCGCCGCTTAAATCAGGTGGAGTAATATTCTGAATCTTCGCCATGTATTCGTGAATAACGTCGATGGTTTCCTGCCAACTTTCAGTGTGGAAAACCCGGTGGCGAAATTGCGAAGATTCCGGGTAACCTGACGAAAACCATGCGGCAAATTTGCGCAATTGCAAATTGCGCAGGCGTTCTTCGCAGTATTCTTGTAAACACAGGGCCAAATTATCGATGGCGATATTTAAATTTCGGTTCGAAGTAAATTTTCCGGTGGTCCATAAATCCATGGCTTCTTGGAAAATAAAAGGGTTTTTCAAAGATCCACGGCCGATCATAACCCCATCGACGCCGGAATTTTTCAGCAGAGATACGGCCTGGCTGGCCTGCAAAATGTCTCCGTTGCCGATAATGGGAATGGGAGATTTGGATTTTAAATCTGCGATAAAATTCCAATCCGATTTTCCTGCATAACCTTGCGCGCGAGTGCGCCCATGCACCGCAACCCACGTGACGCCCTCATCGAAAGCCAACTGGCAAACTTCCAAAGCATTTCTGGAATCTTGATCCCAACCGGTGCGGATTTTTATGGTCAGCGGAATTTGAATGGCTTTTTTTAAACCGCGCAAAACTAATTTCAATTGCGGCAAATCTTTCAGCAGCGCCGAGCCTGCACCTTTTTTCACAACTTTTGGAACTGGGCAGCCCAAATTTAAATCCACAAAATCGCAGCCCTGCTGTTCGCAAACTGCGGCAGCGCGGCCAGTGATATCGGGATCTTCTCCGAAAAGTTGAATGCCAACGGGATGCTGACTGGAATCAAAGCTCATCAATTTCATGGTGCGCGCGGATTTGTATTCGACCCCGTGACTGCTGATCAGTTCCGTTACCAAAATCGAAGCGCCCTGTTTTTTCATAAAAGTGCGCATCGCATGATCGGTAATTCCGGCCATGGGGGCTAAGACGAAAGGATTTTTTTTCAGCTCGGCTAACAGATCCAAGTCACCCGTCCTTCAATCTGCCTGGCCGCGCGGGGTGGAGCGTGATCTGGAAATCCCAAAGTCATTCCGCACAGTAATTTTAATTCGCCCGATTTATATTCGGCCAGTTGATCGACTTGTAAAAATTGGTCGATGTCTTTTTCGATTTCCAGTGGTGCACCCATTGTACAACAACCCAAACCCAAGGCGACGGCTGCCAAATTCATATTTTCCACAGCCATATACACACTGCCGATGCTGGTTAAATCACGTTCTTCTTTGCTTAAAAGTGTGTAACAAAAAATCACGCAAGGAGCTTCCCCCAAGGTATAGAAAAATCTTTCCGTGAATTCATACAGCGAAGGCTTTAATTTTTTCTGCAAAGTATCTTTGACCCCGGCCCAAGTTTTTTGCGAATACTGCAAATACTGGTCGCGTTTTTTTCCTGTGATCACAAAAAACTTCCAGTTCTGACGGTTTTTCCCCGACGGAGCCCAAAAACCCGCCTGCAAAACTTTTTCAATCAGTTCGCGCGAAGGCAATTCAGGCTTATATTTTCGGATCGACTGGCGGGATTGGATGATTTCCATCAACTGTTCATATTTGTTCAATTTAGTCCGTCCTTGTGTCATCCTTTTTATAAGTGCAAAAAAGATCTGTTATCAGCCTTACGATTCTTGCCATAGTGTTTGCGGTTTTGACAACTGCCGCGACCGTTTCTTCGCTTAGAAACCGAGTCATTGGGTATTTGTTTCCCAATCAGCGCATTGTTTTATCCACTTTGAAGGCCTCATTGGGCGCCAATACTGCGGTTTACACATTGTTAAAGGTGCAAAAAGGAATCGATATTCTACTGGAGGTTTATGAAGAAACCCCAAGTAGTCACGATCCTGAATTTCGCGCCCAAGCTGTGATTCCAGGATCCCGCGATGCCGTTTATTCTCAGGGTGGAAAAACCGCTAATCTGGCGTTGGTCCCCGCAAAAAACGAAAATATTCTTTTGATTTTAGTTCCCACTATTAGTTTTGAGGGACAAACCCAGATTCATCTGTGGCGTTGGGATGAAAACTCGCTGACACTTATTCCCGTTTTGAATTCTGATTTTTAGATTTTAAATCGCGCCAGGATTTTCCTTCGCGCGCCTTGGGATTCATTTGGAATTTCTGCACGGCTTTTAAATGTCCTGTATAATCCTTGCTGAAAATATGTGTGCCGTTATTTTGGCTGACGAAATAAAGATATTCTGATTGCGCAGGCTGCAGCACGGCTTGCAGAGCTTGGCGCCCGGGATTGGCAATGGGCCCCGGCGGCAATCCCGCAATCACATAAGTATTGTAGGGATGTTCGAAACTTAAATCTTTTTTAGAAATATTTGTGGGAATTTTTCCATTTTTTAGCGCCAACGAATAAATAATGGTGGGGTCCGTTTGCAGCCGCATTTTTTTCTGCAGACGATTGTAAAAAACGGATGCGATCAATGGGCGTTCTTCGGGGGCGCCGGTTTCCTTTTCCACGATGCTGGCCAAGGTGATCAACTGATGTCGGGTTAATTGCGAATTGGATTTAACTTGCAAGGCATCAGCCACGGAAAGAAATTTCCGCACCATTTCATTCACCACGGTCTTCATTTCTGAAAACTTGGTGTAATTATAAGTTTCAGGAAATAAATATCCTTCTAGTGAGGCATGTTCTTCCCCCAAAAGTTTTTTTACGACCAGAGGATTGTTAACATAAGTTAGAAATTCCTGCGCCGAAGACAGTTTTGCATTCTCGATGATTTCTGCAATTTCAAAAATATTGTAACCTTCGGGAATGGTCAGGTCATAGGCGATGCTTTTGCCTGATTCAAAAATCCGCAAAATTTCCAGCGGCGACATATTGGTGTTCAATGCGTATTCGCCGACTTTGATGTGCGAACGTTTGCCAGAAAATTTTGCCAGCAGATTGAACATGTGAGCACTTTGAATTAAACCTTTGGTTTCTAATTCAAGACTGGCTTTTTGAAAGGACATCTGCGGTTTTAATTCAAAAATAATTTCCTGGTTTTTTGCTGATGCTGGTGCGTGCAGAAAACTCCAGCCCAAGTAACCGATAAAAAGGCCACCCGAAAGCACAATAAGGAAGATCGCGATCAAAAATATTTTAAAAATCTTCATGACTTTCACAATATAGATAAGCCAGTTCGTCGACAAATATGAAATGCAGGGTGGACACTCAACTTAAGTCCTGGTTGTTTAACTGCAGCTCAATTCCCTCCGATTAGGTCGTATGACCGATAATGAGGCTTTCCAAAAATATTGCGCGGTATTAGTGGTGGAACCCAACTGCGGTATTTTGGTTGCGCTGGATGACCAACTTGAAATTATCAGCGTTCGACATTTCCAAGATCCAGATATTCTGTATAACGAAGCCATGGATTTATGGAATGAAAAGAAAAATTTTATTCGAATTAGTAGAATGGAAATGAACGAGATCTGGTATGCAGGGAATACGTTTGATAGAACTGTTAACTATAGCGACAAAGCAACACTACTATTTGGCCCCCGTAGAAAAACCGCGGTAAATTTAAAAGCACTTAAAAAAGAACTTACACAACTTGGATCAGGAATTTTCCCCAGTGATGAAGAAAGTTCCAAATACTCGTCTTAATTCATCAGCAAGCCTTTGCGCCTCCGTAGATGAGGAAAAATCAAACCCACGAGCGTTCGTGTTCAACCAGCTAGCACAAAATTCTTTCATTTCCGGAAATCCCGCACTTTCTGCTTCGATCCAATGCCCCCGAGATTCCTTACGACAAAGAACAAAAAAACTTCCCCTATCAAGCGTATAAGCAATAAGCACTTGCGCACCCCCAATCTGGCGAAACGAAAGCTTCAGTTCAGTTTTCATATTCGGCTTAGGATTGGTGCGATCCAACGATACTTTTAGCTGCCAAAATTCTTGAACAAGTTCTTTGCGATTTTCCATTCGCTGATTGCTTGCAAGATTTTGTCCTGCGCGAAATGGATTTAAGTATGATCTCTTAATTAATTTGATCCCAATTTCGGATAAGCCTTTCCGACCACCGAATTTTTTTTCCTAATCCAGAATTGTCTGCAAATTTCCCAGCGAGGGAAGTTTTTTTCCAGGCCCATAATTATTTCTGAAATTACGGACAGCATTTTGCATTAAGGGTGAAAGAAAAATACCTCGTTGTGGGCTGGTAAATTTCTGATCCAATCTACGGTAAAGAGCTTCGCCAAATGTTTCGTTGGCCGCGCGATCGTTCAACATTTCTTCTACCCACGGAATCGAATTCCACAGACCGTCTTGCAAACCCGCCTGATACAATTTAAGAGTGATAAACCAAGCGCGGTACTCAGCCCACAATCCACGGTCAAAACCAGACTGCAGCCATTTTTGCAATCGTGCTTGAGTTTCTGCAGGTAAATCTTTTTCGTTGGAAGTTTTTTGTGACCATTCGGCAAATTCTTTGATCCATTCCGTTTGGTTATAGACAGCAATGGATTCCCACAGGGCACCATCAATAGCATGAGAGATTTCATGTATAAAAATCGTCATCCATTCGTTTCCAGAAATTCGATCCGTGTTCATAAAAATAGAACGACGATCGCGGTAAAATCCGGCATTGAAAACATTGTCGGCTGCTGAATCGAAATTGTTTACCATTCGAAATAAAACAATTTGGCCATTCCATTTTTGATCCAAAACGCCCATCAGATTTTGGATCTGTGGAGCTGCGCTATTGCGAAGTTTTTGTAAGGACTGTTCGAAAAAATTTGCATGCACAGTGTTTAAAAAATTCTGCCGGTCTGGCTGACCTGCTAGGCATTTCAAAAAATCGGCAAACTTAAAATTTCCGCCGATGTATTGGTGGAAAAGTTGAACGGAAATGTTTTTTCTTTCCTGGATTTCTTGCATCAACAGATCTGATCGTTCTAAAACTTTTTTAGATTCTTGGATCTTTTCTTTGATTGCAAACCAGGGCTTTAAGATTTCGCAAATTTCATTTTGTGCCAATGCGCTAGTAGAAAAAGTAAGGACAATTAGAAAAAGGAAAAGTCTTTGAAAGATTTCTTTCAAAGACTTTTCAGGTTTTAATCCGAAAGATGATGGCAGATTATTCTCCTGCATTTCTTTCGATTTCTGATTTTAAGCACTCGACATATTCTGTTACATTCAGTTTAAAAACCGAACGCTGCGTTTTTCGATTACGGAACTCAATTACTTCGCCACCTTTTCCAAAGTTTTTAGGAACGCGAATGCTAATATCTTGGATATACAAATTGTCTTCGATCACGCTTCCCAGCTCGTCGTGTTCAAGATCCTTGGCCATTTTTTTCCACTGGATAAAGGGAATAAAGGAACTTTCTGAACCCAGAAAACTAACACTGGCTCTTTCCCACACATTTACTGGAGTTATAAAGATATAGGAAAAGTGAATAGAAGGAACAAGGTCATGCATCGCAAAGCCATAATGCGCACTACCTATTGGTGTCATATCCAAAGTGATTTTATTCCACGGACCATAAGGTGCATTATCCTTTCCAATTCGGTATCCGTTCTCAAAGGATGATGCAAAAGTTGCGTATCCAATAACTTTCTTGTTTTGCGCTAATCCAGGTCTAAACATCGGAGCTTTGCCTTCTTCCAATAAGGTTAGCTGATGAAAATCGCCCTTATGTTCGTAAGACAGATTAGATTGTCCCAAAATAACTCCGATTCGACTCATCAAAGGAGTAAGCTCTGCAGTTCCGGTTTGCATACAAGTTCGTGTTGCTTCGGCCACACGGCTCATCTTAATTCCGCGTTCCAAGGTTAGTGGAATTGCTTCGCCTTGTTGATCGGGTCCGTTTCTAGCTCCGCCTGCAAAAACTTGGGAAGTTGCGAAACTTCCGGCAAGCGCGATGCTTGCAAAAAATAGTGACGATGTTTTCATAAATTCTCCTGTTCAGCTCAATCTAAGCAAACTAAGTGCCGGTTGAGCGGGTTATTGGTTAGGGCTTGCGCCGGTTTACTGTTCATCAAACTTACAATGGACAAAAATTGTGTTAATGTGAGGCGATTTTGTCCCGTCTAGATTGTTAAGCGATTTTGTCTCCCACTATGCGTTAGTCTTGATCTGTTTCAATACGAGACAGAAGCAGGGGTAACCAAGGAATGGGAGTCATTTTGTCATCAAAGAAG
>JBBQHD010000139.1:0-6463 GCA_038323665.1 Bdellovibrionales bacterium | reverse complement strand
CCTGAAATATTTTAAATTTAAATAAAGCCGCTCAGCTATAAGGAAATAAATTATAGTTTTGGTATTGGCTCATTCAAAACGCTCAGACATGCGTTTGGCACGAGTTTGCAATTTCCGAATGATTACATTCGGGCAAACTCGCGCCAAGCCGAACTCGGTTTTGAATAAGCCAACGCCAAAACTATAATTTATTTCCTTATAGCTGAGCGGCTTTATTTAAATTTAAAATATTTCTGTTTAATTTGAACTCGGGGTCAGATTACCCGAGCGACGTGTTCTTGTTGCGCCTAGGGCCGAACGTTCTTGTTCGTTGCCGCGGATGTTCCATTTGAATGGAATTTCTACCCAGCCTTCTTGGCCTGGATAAAATTTCCATTTTTTTAGGCTGTCCAAGGTTTTTTGATCCAAATTATTATGGCCGCTGGATTTTTTTTGTTGAAACTGGGTTGGTGTTCCGTCTTTGCTGACGTAGGCCATATACACAACATCGCCTTCTTGGCGTTGAATGCGTTCGGTTTCGTTGTATTGCGGTTTGGGATTTCCTGGAACTTGTTTTAACTGATCGACGCTGCGAACTTGGCCTTGATTGGGACTGCCGGCTGTTGCTCCGTTGGAATTGGCGGCACCATTGGTTTTGGTTGCAATCGGAGTCGCGGTTTCTTTGCCTAAATCAGCTTCTGTTTGATTTTTTTGTGGCGGAACGATTACCGGAGCCACCGCAGGTTGTGTTTCCTTAACGGGTTCCATAACCGGGGCTTTGTCGGGAATTTGTTCTGTTTCGCCTAAGTCAGCAACAGCTTCGTCGGCGACTTCTTCGGCAACGGGAACAACTTCTTTCGCAGGTTCGTCTTTATCAAAATCCATTTTTTCAGCAATTTTTTTAGGCGCCACTTTTTCCACAGGTTTAGTCACAACAACGGGTGTTGGTTTGAGTTGTGCGGGTTTTACGGGCGCAGGTGTTGGCGCTTTTGGCACGACGATCGCTTTTTCAACTTCGTCATTCAATTCTTGTTTCGCTGCAACTTGCGGAGCTTTCGGGGCAGCTTCGGTAAGATCCATTGCGATAACTTCTTTTTTAATTTTGGGCGAATGATCGGCAAAATAAATTGCACAAACACCAAATCCTGCGTGCAGCAGAATAGATAAAACCGCAAATGGAACAATTGATTTTTGTGCTGTGGTCATAAATAAATTCCCCTTCTAAGGTCGGCAAATGCCAGACAACTGACACTATAAACTTAATTTGGTTTAAGGTAAAATTTTGCGGGATTATTTTTGGGTTCAGAATTTATTACCCGAAGTGACTAGAAGTTGTTCAGGTAATAAATTCGCGCAGGCGAAAATTAATTCATAGGCTTAGAAGTAAACTGCCCGCCACTGATTGGTTGTGTATTTTGCGCAGCATAGGCCTGCAGTTGTTCAACTGCTTTCGATCCAAACGGCTGCTTGCGAATCAGACCAGCAAAAACGCGAGCATCATAAATCGGATTTTGCACCCGTGCGATCGAAGTAAAAGCCACAAAATCTTGAAAAGTTTGGTCAACAATACGGTCGGCGGTATCTTGGGAAAGACTATTCACTTTTGGTGTCTCGGAACGAGCGTAAATAAATAGTCGAGCCGCATTGACGGAATCACTTAAATTTTGAAACGAGCTTTGAAACTGAACAGCCATTTTCAAAAGTGAATTCACAGCAGCTTGTCTTTTCAAAGGGGGAACATCATTCCAATTTTGAATTGCAAATCTAGAACTTCTAGAGCCAAGCTCTAATGTTTTGCGCAAGCTAGTTAATATCACCTGAATGGTTTGGATGCTCATTTGATTTGTTCTTGCAATCGTGGTTTCAAAATCATCTTGATCAATGCTTGGGATCTGTGAACCACTTCGTAAGCCCATCATGCTGGATGATGCTTCTGGATTGGATTCTTGTGCCACAATCTTAAGTTTTCCGTTCGGATTCAAATAAGGATTCGGAACACTTTCGTTTTGCGCAAATGCGTGGCTGATAAAAAAGATCAGCAAAATATTTGCGATCACTGAATTCGTTAAAACTTTGATTTTCATAAAACCCCCAATGTTTTCCATAGCAAATGTATTACAAAAGGCGGGCCAAACTTCCTGGGCACTAATTGTTCGGCGCAAGCCCACTGAAAGGCATCGAGCAGCGCTCGCATTGAACTTATGCCACAGCAGTAACAAATATCGTCACCCCAAATCGATTTTAAGCAGAGTGTTTCCGACGCGGAAGTGGGTGTCTATTACTTCACAGCAAAAGCAGGTTTTACTTCCGGAGCCTTGCATTCGGCAATCGCAGCGGCGGTTTTTTTGTGTTCGGGATTTCCGACAAGGTCGGAGGCTTCTTTCAAAGTATAAGTTTTGCGGTCTTTGAAAAAATCTTCTTTGGTCAGTGCGATTCTAGTTAAACTGGAATCGATATGATTTTTCAGCGTCGTATTTCCGCTGGCGTATTCGGTTTCAATTCTTTGGTAAGCCAATTGATGTTCTTTAAAATCATTGCAGAATAAAAGCATATCGTGGCCGGCCAGCAATGCTTTGACGGAAATATCGCCGGAATCTCCGTAATTCGCCAGCGCCTTCATTCCTAAATCATCGGTGATCACCAACCCGCGGTAGCGCAATTCCCCGCGCAGTAAATCTTGTAAAAAATAAGATGAAAAAGTGACGGGGTTTTTGGGATCGATGTTTTCAAATAATAAGTGCGATGTTAACACCATGGGGACTTTGGATTTGAATGCTTTTTTAAACGGAGCAATTTCTCGGGCCAGTAAAACTTCTTTGCTGGTGCTTTCGCGGGGCAATTCAAAATGGCTGTCGACTTTGGTGTTTCCGTGGCCAGGGAAATGTTTTACACAACAAATAATTCCTGATTTTAAATACCCGCGCACCAAGGCCGATGCGTGTTTTTCCACAACTGCGAAATCTGCCGACAGGGCGCGGTCGCCGATGGCGGGATTTCCTGCTTCGGTCAGCACATCCACGCTGGGGGCAAAATCTAAATTAATTCCGACTGCATTTAGTTCCAAACCCATTTGTTCGGCAAATTGAAAAGACGCCGTGGGATTATCGATTTTGCCAAGATTGGCCAGCGCAGGCCACTGGGTAAACGGGGCTTTCAATCGGTGAACGCGGCCGCCTTCCATATCGATGGCGATAAAAAAATCTTTTTTTTCCGACAAGCTTTGGATTTCTGCGCACAGTTCAAATAATTGTTCCGGCGATTGGCAGTTGCGGCCGAACAGGCAAACTCCACCGATGTTTTTTTCTTTCAACCAAGTTTTTTCTTCATCCGTTAAACGGAATCCAGAAATGCCGCAAAAAAACAGTTGGCCTATGCTATTTTTTGCCATTATTTTTCATCTTTTTTTGCTTTGACCTCGATGCCGTCCCCTTGCGGCACGCCCTCTTTTTTCCCCGGTGTTGGCTTCATTGCTTCAACAGCTTTTTTAGTTCGGAATAAAATATTTTCTTCACCTTTGGGAATGTCGCCGAATAAATCTTTTAAAATTCCAGTGGGAACGCTGATTCCTTTGGTCGCATCGGAGGCATCGGCAACTAAAACTGAAGTGATGGCATTGGATTCGGACGAAGTGCCCAGGACTTCGCCTTGCGAATTGACGTAGTTTACGTAAGTGGCTTTTTTAAATAAATTTTTAATTTTATACGCACTAAGTCCTTCAAATTTTTCTTCTTTGCCCACTTCAGCGCTGCCTTTTTCAATCGTGGCATCTTCTTCAGCCACGGCCTTGTAATCATACTTGGTCTGCGCGGTTAAACCGGCGGGATTTTTTAAAATTAAGTAAATCAAAAAGGTGCTCAGCAAAGTTCCGGATTCGATTTTGTTTACCACACTTTTGGTTTTTTTATTTTCCGTTACTTTTGCTGTCATCGAACCCTTGCTGAAATTTGCATCGATGATCTTGCTGTCTTTGCCCGACAGCGAAGTGTATTCGTAGGTCAGCGGAGCAAAATTCTGATCGGCCGATGCGCGCAAACTTTCTGTCACATCAATCGCCGGAGTTTTAATTTTCAAAAAAGTTCGCGCGGTAAATTTTTTCGAATTCGGAAAATATTCATAGCGTGCGATGGAATATCCAATATGGGCATCTTTCAGTATAATTTTGGAATAGCCTTCGAACAAAACCTGCGGGGTTTCTTTGCTGGCTTCGGGCACGGCTGCTTTTTTTGCAAAGGCAAATTGACTGGATAACAGCAGCGGCAGAATTATTTTTAGGACCATGGTCGAGTCTCCTTTTGAAATCGAGGTATTGAAACTTCCCTTCAGTCTGACTAAGCAAAAAACAGAAGTCAAAATCTGCCGCAAACTAGATTAGACTAGAGATCTGTGAAACAAAGTTTTATTTGCACCCGCACAAAGCAAAAGGGACAAGTCGCGATTTTTTTCGCACTGATATTTCAGGTGCTGTTTGTTTTCTTTGCCTTGGTGATCAACGTTGGATTATTGGTGCACCATAAAATAAATCTGCAAAACTCGGTCGATCTGGCCGCCTATTATGGTGCGATGAAACAATCCGAAGTCATGAATGCCATGGGACACATCAATTATCAGATCCGCCAAAGTTACAAACTGCTGGCTTGGCGTTATCGAATCTTAGGAACTTCAGGGGTTTTCAAGCCCTTTCACCCGGTGGACAAAGTGGGAACTGGTTCGACACTGAAAGGTGTCTTGAATGGATTCGACGGGGATATTGCTCCGGAAGTTTTTCAGAATGGCCAGACTGCGAAAGATTTTAATGAGCGCCCAGCCTTTTGCATTACTTACCGTCCGTTCAAAGAAGTTCCTGGTCAGGAAAACACTTGCCAAAGACCTTTGGGGCAAGTGATTCCGCAATTGCAAATTCCTATAATCGTCGCAGGATTTTTATCCGTCAGCCAAATTGCCGTGCAAGCTACCCTGCAGGCGATCGCGGCCCAAGCGGATTCGTGTAATGAAGAAGGCCCTAGGAATTATGTAAACTTAGCCAGGTTTATTGCTGCAGCCAATATGGATATTGGGGATCGCAAAATATTAATGGGTCAGTTGGCCAAGGGACTTAGTCAGGGCGAAGAAGAATTTTATGATATTGACGGTGAATCTGGCCAAGACGGAATCAAAAATACTTTACTAAATAATTTAACTGCACCAAATCGCGATGGCTTGAAAAATTTCAAAATTTTTAATGGCTTGGGACATTCCTCATGTGCGGGTGGTTCCATCAGCAACAATAATTTCCAGCCACCGAAATGGTTGAAAGACATTCCTTATTATCCGCAAAGTTTTTACATCAACTGCAATTCTACTAATGGTTCGACGTATACACCGACCATCATTTCGCGTTCTCCGGTTGATGTGAATTCTACACAAGTTCCACCGGCAGTGCGCGGTGGAATTCAAGAATTGCAAAATAGACTTAGTCCGCCACGCGATAATCCTTACAGTCCGTCTTTGGGAATGGAAAAAAATCCGTGGTGCATGGCCTATGTCGCCGTGTCGGCCGAGGCAGAACCGGATATTCCGTTTTCTCCGTTTAAAATTAAATTGACCGCGAAGGCTTATGCAAAACCTTTCGGCGGTCGCATCGGCCCCTGGTATGGAAATATTTGGGCGCGCGCAGAAAATTCGCAGTCTGTTCAAGCTGCCATTGAAAAAAGATTTGATCCGCTGACTCCATTTCGCTGCAATGATTATGCAAGTTGCATTCCGAGCACGCTGACCGAATTAATCGGCATGAACTACAGCCGATTTCCTGGCGATAAATCTGGAATGGCCAGTCGTCGAGTCATGGGTCAATTTGGTAAGGCCCTTTATGCAAGTTCCAATCCTAGTTTCAATGACTGGACAGATATCGAAACTTTTCAATCCAACCGCAATGGCGAAGCTGATATTTTATCCTGGGGTGTTCAGGCAAATGCCATCAATGATATGAGGAAATTAGAAGTCGCTGCAATTGTGCCGGATGTTTTTGATATAAGTTATTATTCGATCGATCCAGAATTTTATAAAAACTATTACAAAGATCATTTGGATAAATACTTGCAAAAGCATCCGCCCTTTCCAGGATTTGTGGCGCGATTGGATTTAGGGTCGCGTTTAAAAAACGGAGAATTCGATGGCAGGCCATTGAAAGAATTTTCCTTAAAAGATCAATTGGAAATGGCGAAATCATTGCAGGGAAATTCTTCGGATCAGTTTGATTTATCTTGGGATCAAAAATTGTATTACAGTATTTTTAAACAAAGTGATTTGGAATATGGAAAATTACTGACCGGCTGGGCATCGAAAGATGATTTGCGCGATTATGGTTTGAATGCAGAAACTTTCGGAAAATGTTTAGGCCCAATCAAAGATCGCATGCCGGCATCCCCCGGCAGTTGTGTCAAAGGCGGCAGAACGGGTTATTCAGTAAAAATGATTTCCGCCGAATACCTGAAGTCCAATCTGCAGC
>JBBQHD010000138.1:0-6671 GCA_038323665.1 Bdellovibrionales bacterium | reverse complement strand
ATTTTCTGACGTGTTATTGCCCAAATGTCGAAATGGATGCACATGATCCAGCTGAATTTGATACCGAGATTGGCATTTTTTCTGTGTTCCGAGATCAACAAATTGACAACAGCCCTGATCCCGCTGCCAAACCAGTCTTTTTACCGAAGCCGAGATATAACGAGATCGCTTTGGGCTGGGTTTATTTTGTGAGTGTCTTTGCGCGGCGATGGGACTTGGCTTTTCTTTTGAATTTTCAGTTCGAGGTTCGGCGCAGGTAATGCTCGCATTGTGTTCGACTTGAGACGGTTTACCTTGAACAGGCTTATCTTGAACCGATTTCTTTTTAGCTAACTGTCCATGCAGTTTTTCAACCATAACTTTAAAAAACTGAGCCTGAGTCATATCTGGAATTTGGTGCGACATCCAAAGTTTCAGTTCATCCATTTTTTCTTTGGTCTCGGAATCTATTACAAAGCGAAGTTCAATTAAATTTTCAGATAGCATTTTTTGTTGTTCTTTGGATTTCAAACAAAGCTCCGGTGCCATTTTAAATAATTCCCTCTCGGCTTCCCGGGTCGACTTATTTTCCAGTTTTTTAAAGAGCTCAGTTTTTTCTGCAATCGAGATCTTCTTGCCAGAATCGCTGGCTTTCTTATTTAGGAAATTCTGACCCTGACTGACCACCGATAAGCTTAAAGACTTATCCGCAATTTTTTCCCTTAATGCTGGAATTTCAGAAATTGCGCGAGCTGCTTGGATTCTGCGCATGGCGGAAGACGGTTCATAACCCAGATCTTTGGTTACAAAATCAAACAGCGAACTAAAGCCAAGTTTTAGAAAAATCTTTCTTCGATTGATTTCGGCAATCAGCTCGACCACCTGCAAAGTTAGATCTTGCTCGTTTTTAGACGCTTGTCTGATTTCTGCGATAAGTGCCCTGTTATCCAAAGATTTGATGGCTTCATCTTTCGGCAATTGAACTTCTTTCGAGTAATCATATTCTTCCAGCACAAGTCCTCATTTCTACTTCTTAAGTCGAAGTAGAAAAAACTTATCATAGGTTTTTAAAATGTAATTTTCAGGTTTCCTCAAATCATGAATGCCCAAAATAAACTTCGTTTTAAACGCACGAATTGGGTTATTAGCGCAAGCTTATGGAAAATTAGAAAAAACAGTTTCCTAATAAGAAATAATTTAAATTAGGCGTATTTAATCACTGAAAAAACGCGTCAATAATTTTTATTTTTTAACGCAGATGCGATACCAAAAGGAACGGCGCACCTTTCGATGATGAGATCATTTTTGACTGGGCTTATTGCTGACGATCGGACTTGGTTTTTCCATTTAAACTTGGCCTTCCATTTAAAATCTTCAATCAAGAGGTTCGGCGCAGGTAATGCTCGCACCCTATTCGACTTGAGAATCAGTAAAATGAATCCCAGACTGTTTTCACAAATATCCAATTCTGGGTTGTCGTTTTGCCGATCACCCGTTTTGAAGTAATTGAACTTATATTTCTTAATCTTGCTTGATTTCGAATGGATTCCAAAAAGATGAATAGCCTTTAATTATTTAAACCCCTTGATAGATAGTTTTTTACAAACATTTTTTTAGAAATAAGTAATTTCGGGACCTTAAAGGTAACTTTTTAATCAGCTGCCGAATTCCTTAGATGTTGTGCCCTGTCATAATTCATAACATTGCAATTATTTTTTCTATTTAAAATTTGTAATGAAATATTTCTTTGCATCTCTTACTAAACAGATCTGAAATACAAGTTGGGGGATTTATATGGCTCAGTTTTTAGTGGCTTTGGTTTTATCAACAGGGGTTTTTGCTGGAAGCATCACCAATATCGACAAAAAAGGCCTGGGAATCCAAGGCTATGATCCTGTTTCCTATTTTAAATCAGACAAACCCAGCATGGGCGATGAAAAATTTAAAGTGAAACAAGGCGAGACAACCTACCTATTTGCCAATGAAACTAATAAACAAGAATTTCTAAAAGACCCACAAAAATATGAACCACAATATGGTGGTTGGTGTGCTTATGCCGTGGCGGATTCAAAAAATAAAGTAGAAATTGATCCTAAAAGTTATGTGATTCAAGACGGACGTCTGCTGCTTTTTTATAATGGATTTTTTGCCGATACCCGCAAGAAATGGTTAAATACAAAAAATAAAGATGCAAAAACTTACCTAAAAGAAGCTGACAATAATTGGCCCGAAGTTAAAAATAAGAAACCTTAAATGAAAAAAACCTTATGCTAGAAATATTCAAAGAAATTGAAACTACAAGTTATAAAAAAACGATCCTGTATCAAACATCCGAATTTGAAATTTGTTCGATCGAATGGACCCTTGCAAGTATTTCCGAAGCACACAGCCATGGAATGAGTCAGTCCATGACTTTGGTGCAAGAAGGGCTTTTTGAAAATATTCTGGACTTAGGCTTCAAAACCGAGCGCAAAGTTTATGAAGTTGGCCAGGTCATCACAACCCCACCGGGCGCAAAGCATAAAATGCACTGCTTAAGTCCCCGAGGTAAAACTCTGCATGTTTATACTCCCAAAGTTATGGATTCTCCTTCCCCACAAAAATTTAATTCTCAGATTACAGAAGACCTAAAAAAAACGATTCAGATCTCTGATCCTATATCGATTGATTCGTTGCGCGAGGTTTTGACCGATATTCGCAATCAATCCGTATCGACGCAGTCCCCGTTTTTTATGAACCAACTTTTTTCTGGAATTTTACCGCAAATGCTGATGGCAGAAGAATTCGCACTGCAATTAAAAACGACTATGGCAACATCGGAAGCCAGTCCGGTGCTGACGAAACTGGAAGAAGAAGTCGTTGATTCACTTGGAAAACAAATTGGTTGGCCGATCGATCAGCGCTGTGGAATTACCGTGCCCGGCGGCAGCGCTGCTAATTTTATGGCCCTGCACTGCGCGCGACAATTTATCTTGCCCAATATCAAAAATGCAGGAAATTCAGGAATCCAACTGCGGGCTTATGTTTCGTCAGAAGCCCATTACTCGATGAAAAAAGCTTGCGCTGTTTTAGGATTAGGAATTGAAAATTTAGTTTCAATCCTCGTAGATTCCAGCAGCAAGATGAAGATGGATCTTCTGCAACAGGCCATCGAAACCGATATTCAAAATGGATTTAAACCATTGTTTGTTTGTGCCACGGCCGGAACGACCGTGCTTGGATCTTTTGATCCGATTGCAGAAATTGCTGAAATTTGCCAAAAACAAAATCTTTGGTTGCATGTCGATGCGGCCTGGGGCGGACCTGCTCTGTTTTCGGAAAATTTAAAACCTTTGGTCAAAGGCATTGCCCAAGCGGATTCAGTCACTTTTGATGCTCACAAACTTTTTGGTGCAAATTTAACCAGTTCTTTTTTCTTAACCCGGCACGAACGAATTCTTTTCGAAGCCAACGATGTCAGTGGTGCAGAATATATTTTCCACCAAGATACTTATGATCGTGGCCAATTTTCCTGGCAGTGCGGTCGCCGTGCCGAAGCGGTAAGTTTTTGGGTCGTTTGGAAAAGTGTAGGAACAGCGGGCTTGGCAGAATTTGTAGATAAGTTGCTTAACATTCGCGATCAGATATTAAGTTTTATAAAAACAAAACCCCGATTTGAATTGGTCGCAACGCCCGAGTTTTTAAATATCTGCGTTCGAGTTTTAGCTCCGACAGGTCAAGATCCTCATTGGTCCGAAAAAGTCAGAGCGGCCTTGATTGAAAACAACCAAGCCATGGTTAATTTCTCGACAGATGCAAAGGGATCTTTTCTAAGACTGATCTTGGCACACCCCTATCTTGAGTTCGAACATGTCGAAAAAATTCTTAACCTAGCGCTTGAGGTTGAATAGTGTGATTACGGAAGTCACATCTGGGCGATTTTTAATAAAAACTCTTACCACGCGGTCAGAGCTTCTTGCCGCTTATCAGTTAAGGTATCAGTCTTTTCAAGTTGAAATGGCCGGCATGCATGCAGCAGATGGATTTGATGAAGACGAGTTTGACCTGCATGCCGATCATATCGGCATCGTCGATCAGAAATCTGGACAGTTGGCTGCGACGGCCAGACTTATTTGTTCTGGATTGTTAAATAAATTTTACTCGGCACAAGAATTTGAATGTGCAAAATTGATCAGCAATGAAAAAATAAAATTGGAAATTGGCCGCGTCTGTATTGCAAAAGAATTTCGCAATGGAATCATTGTTATTCTGTTATGGAGAGCCATTGCCGAATATGTTCAGCAATCCAAAGCAGAAATTTTGTTTGGCTGCGGCTCGGTTTTAAGTGTTCAGCCCGAAGAAATTGTTACACTTTATCGGTATCTTCAAGAACAGAACAAAATAAAAACCATCGAGGGCGTTGGTCCAAAAGAAAAATATCGATCTGCACAGTTTGAGCAACTTTTATCCAGCACAACCGAACCACTGTCTGAACAACAGCGCGCTTTGGCTAAAAAAATTCTGCCACCACTTTGCCAGCTGTATTTTAATATCGGCTGTTTTGTTCCCTGCACGCCTGCATTTGATCCAGAGTTTCGCTGCTTTGATTTTTTAACTGTTTTGGATCTTGAAAACTTGGATGCAAAATTGAAACAAAAAATGTTTGGTTCAGTAAAATCACAAATGACAGCTAGCGCTTAGAATTAATTATTGACCCAGATACTTAGAATTCCTTCTACTTAAAACCTATGTCCAAAATAAAATTCAAAAAATCTTCGCCCAGACCCCGTCCATCGGGATTCTATATGCGTTGCCAACACATTGTTGAAACCATTCACAATGCCTAAAAAAAACTTTCGATTTCCTTAAAAAAGATTTCTGCTGGAATCATTTCGATTCCGTCTATCGTTTTTCTTTCGTTCCCACCGTAGATCAAAAGTTTCTTTGCCATCGGGTAATCTTCGCCAAAAATCTTTAGACCTTTGACGTCGTCAGGTCGAATGCGCGCACTGGATTTAATCTCGATGGCAATCAAACCCCGCGGACCATATAAGACTAGATCGATCTCTTCATGTTTTCGAGTGTGCCAATAAAAAAGCTCGTAATCCCAGTCGCAGTAATCATTCAAAGCCCGAATATTTTGCACAACAAGAGTTTCAAAAGCAAACCCATTGATTTCCGCATCCGAGTCCAATGGACCTCGTTTTCGAATGGCGTTAAACACACCTGAATCGAAAAAATAAAATTTTGATTTTGCGATGAGTTCGCGTTTTGCTTTTTTTGAAAAAATCGGCAATTCGAAAGACAAAAGCAAATCACGTAAAATTGAAAAATAATCTTCGACAACTTTCCTTTCTACAGAACATTCTGCTGCCACTTTAGTTACATTCAAGGGTGCCGCTTGGGAAAAGCTGGCTGCCTCTAAAAACCGTGAAAAAGCTGCAATATTTCGTGTCAAGCCTTCTAGCTGAACTTCTTCTTTGATGTAGGTGCGAACATAGCTTTGCAAGAATTTTTTTGGTTCAAACGAGGTCACAGCCATTGGCAAGCAACCAAATTTAAGTTGTTTTTTTAAATCAAAATCCCGCCCCAACTCTACACAGGTTAATGGATGCATGTGGTAGGTAAGCGCTCGGCCTGCTAAAAGATTAACTCCTTGGCGGCGAAGTTTCCGAGCACTCGACCCAGTTAGAATAAATTTTAATTTCTGACTTTCAATCAAACGGTGAACTTCGTCCAAAAGGTGCGGAATTTTCTGCAGTTCATCTATGATAACTGGTTTTTTTGGATCTTGAATAAAAGAACTTAGACGACCCGGACTTGCGTTGAGAAGGTTGAAAGTTTCGTCTTCAAGTAGATTGACGAAATTCACCTGCTTGAAGTTCAAGTTTAGCCAACTCGACTTCCCCGTGCCACGGGCACCAAATATAAAATAGCTTTGCTTCTGACTTGGCTTAAAAATTCTAGGATACATAAGTCCATTTTTAAGCAAAAAAAGGACTTTGTCACCCCTAAATTTACTTTTGTGCGGAAAGTACCAGATGGAAGCTTTGTTTTCTTCAGATTCATCCGTAAATTTGGGGTCTCGAGAAAGTTACTCGATTGGTTTCTTATCTACCGAGATCCCGTGACCAGTTTAGAAATCGTGTCCGCGATTTCTCGCTCTGTCGAAAAGGCTTCAGATACAACCAAATCAAATGGCAATATACAGCTCAGAGGATTATGATTGGCTTGCAAAAGGTTTGCAGCAAGCTTTTCTAAACTAGCAGGCTGCGAATGATACCCGTTATTCTACTGCACCCTTTGCGAATTGGTTGTTTCAACGACAGCGGGCCTACACGCTTTAATTAATTCCCTTTCGCCCTCGTAAAAATCTTCTTTCTGTATTGGTTCTTGTTTTTGGGCGCTTTCTTTTGCCCTTGCTAATCTTGCATCATCTAATTTTTTGAGCATTTTCAAAATCATATCTTTTTCTGGTGAGTGATGATTGGGTTCTTGGCAGTACTTATCCTTAAATTCTTGCCCATGCCTACGTATCACTCCTTTTATTTCATGGCCTTCACTACTTGCTGCCGGAAGATTTCAGGATAGTTGTCGCCTAGATCAACTTGCTAGTTGAAGTTTTTCTTTTGTATTCGATTTCTTTTTTTCTTTCAAGGGATTTAAATTTACTATTTTTACAGCATCCCAATTTCGTGTTTTTCCGGCCCATC
>JBBQHD010000137.1:0-6808 GCA_038323665.1 Bdellovibrionales bacterium | reverse complement strand
AGGATTCGATTTCGCAAGTCTTGGGGTAGCGCCTTTGGCAGGCCTGGATCAGCCGGGGGTCAATCCGCATCATCGAATTTTAAATTCAATTTTATGCAAAGTGTTTAATAATCATAAAACTTTCATGAGATTTAAATCTTTGTATCAGTACAAAAAGAAATTTATGCCAACCCATGAAGAACCTGCCTTTTTGGCATATTATCCACCCAAATTAAAAATAAGCCACGTGATGTCTGTTTTGGGAATGTTCAGCAGCAACGGATTTTTAGGAGATTTAGTATTTAAACTGAAGCGTTTGCAAGATGGTTCCCAGTTGCCCAAGCCGCTGCAGAAATTACTGTCCGGCGAGGTCATGATTTTAGCCAGGCCAGTTCCATTTTCTTTTCTAGAGTTCTTGGGAAGATTAAAATTTACTTGTTTAATATTTTTTCTAAATGTTTATACTTATCTGAATACATCTTCGTGGCTGAACGAGGTTTCACCACAGATTATAAAAGAGTATGGTTTTAGTTATAATAATTTTTTCTCGCAAAGTTGGTTCATCTTAGTGACTTCCAATTTCCTTCATTTTAATTATGGGCACTTGCTTGGGAATATGATTTTATTGTTTTTATTTTGTGGCACGCTTGAATTTATTGGCGGGTCGACAATGGCGCTTCTGGTTTACATCGTGGGAATGAATGCCAATGTGCCAATGGCGGTTATTCTGCTGCCAATTCTAAAATGGTTTGATCTGAATGCTTGGGCTAAAACGATGAGCTATATCGATGTTGGGGCCTCTATTGGTATCTTTGCAGGATTGGGTGCGCTTTTACAATTTTTGAAATATAAACGCATTTTATTATTAATCGCCAGTTTTGGGGGTTTAGTCGTCGCTTATTTGCAACATCAATACGTTGGAATTGATCATATCTTTGGATTGGTCACCGGATATTGGACCGCGTATTGTTATCTTAATCTAGAATTTCCACGACGAGATTTTCAAAAGACTTTTGTTCCTTCCGATTCTTAATTTTCCCGCAGTCAAAATCCTTGCCGATTTCGGATTTAATTTTTTTAGGATTTTTATCTTCGGCAAGTTTTTTGATAGCTGTTAAGGCTTTGACCGTATTTTCGCAGGTTGTATTCCAGATTTGGTTTTTAAACATCTTGCCGAAAAATCCCCACTTGGCATTTAAAAAATCCACCGAAAAAAAATGAACTCCCAGCGCAGTTTCTTCCAGAAGAATAAATCCATCGTTTTCCAAAACTTCAGCACTTTTTTTCAGTTGGTAAATCAAAGCTGCTTTTTTATTTAAGGAATCTATTCTTTGCACCGTTTGGTATTGCGTATGAGTTCCCATAGGGCCTTTGAAATTCCAATCGATGCATTGATCGGCCCCAGCGGTATTGGTCAACGTCACTTTTTCCAGATCCACATAAATTTTTTGATATTCATCCACCTTGCGCAAAACCTGCAGCACTTCTTGAAGACTGCTTTGAATGGTCATTTGTCCTATGATTCCTATATAAGTCTTATTGCCCTCGGTCGGAACCACAGACAGAAGCAATTCATTTCCCAAAGGATTTTTAATTTTCTGCGCAGAGGTCAGCCAGTGATCGTAAGTTGTCTGCATAAGCTTCGTATATTTTCCATCTTTGGCATTGACCCACAAATCGCCCTTTTCAAAGGCAAGGGCGCTGCTGCCAAAAAATAAAAGTGAAACCAAGAAATTCATAAAACTAATTTAACTGCGGCTTGTGCGAAATGTAAGACCAGTTTTTAGAATCAGGTGGTCTTAGTTCTATTCTGAGTGGCCAAGTATTTATAAAGTGGAATTGGCATTAAAAGTTTCCCAAGCGCTTGGGCGATCAAGGCTGCAATCATAAACGGAATGATCAGACTGTGCTCATCGGTCATTTCCATGACAATAACAACTGCGGTGATGGGCGCCTGCACTGCTCCTGAAAAAAAAGCAACCATTCCAATCATGGCGCAAGTTTTTAGATTTGTCAGATGCGCAAGGGCCGCCAGCGAAGATCCAATTCCAGCCCCAATTGACAGACACGGAGAAAAAATCCCCCCAGCCATTCCCGATAAATAGGAAAAAATCGTGCTGACAAATTTTGCGATTCCAAAAGAATAAGAAATTTGCGCGGTGTCTGAATCCATAAAATGTCGAACGACTTCGTATCCAGAACCCGAGGTGTCGCCGTTAGAGAAAAATCCGATTAAAGAACAAATTACTCCGCAAATAAAAGCTTTCAGCCACCATTGCTTGACTGCAAATTTAAAATCTTTTTGTGCTAAAATACGCGCAAACAAAGCGCCAAAAAATCCCGCAACAAGACCGATTGCAATAGCCTGAGGAAAAACCGAGAAAGTCATTTTAGGTATGATAGGATGACCGAAATAAAGGTAATCACCAACAATGCCTTGGGCAATAATCCCCGCAAAGATAATGCTAAACATGACAGGCCGCCTGAAGTTTGCAAACATTCCTTCTGCAATTTCTTCTAAGGCAAACGTAATGCCGGCAAGTGGTGTATTAAAGGCGGCTGAAACCCCAGCGGCCCCGCCGGCAATCAAGTAGGCTTGTGGTTCTATATACGAAGTGTTTTTTTTAACTTTGTTCCCGACCCAAGCGAAAATCGATGATGCGATTTGCACGGTTGGACCTTCGCGACCAATAGAGGCTCCTGCAATAAAACCAACAAAACTGGAAATAACTTTTACCACGGCCGTTCGGATCGAAATCAGCGAACTATTTTCACTATTTATTTTTTTACTTTCAATATCGTGAATGGCTTCTAAAACTTGCGGAATTCCACTGCCTTTTGCCTCGGGACTAATTTTTACAACTAAAGCCACTGCTAGAACAAAAAGAAAAGGGGTTGCAATGCTGACCCAATAGGGATGAGCAGAAAATGTCTGAAAATAATATTGCAAAATAAAATTGATCAGCTTGGCATAAACAACTGCAATAACACCAACGACTGTTGCCGCCATCCAGAACGAAGCTTGCAGAAATGTTCGACCACGAATTTGATTCATTAAACTTTGTTTCTTTTCCTGAAATAAAGACTATGACCACAAGGGCTTTCAAGCAAATGGAATATTTGTCTGGGGCCGCGTCGCTGATTGCGGCAAGCAAGGTCTGGCGAATTACTGGACTTTGCTTCGAACGCATTTTTTTACATAATTAAATTTTGGAGGCAAAGTGAGATTTTGTTTATTATTATTACCTTTGGGCTTGTTTTTGAACTCGTGCGTTTCAAAGCAGTCGAGTTCTGATAACGCAAGTATTCCCTATGATCAAAAAGAGCGCAGCACGGCCTCTGCGGTGATGAACTGTAATGACTTATATCCTGACAAGGGCACTTTCTCGGGCATTAAGGCTATGCTTGAAAAAGCTTTAAGAAAATCCGACCGCTCAGCTGCTGAGCCCCGAAGTCGAAGAACAATTGACGTTCGCAAATCCACTTTTGATTCTGCGGAAAAGGTTGCATTAAGAATGGAAGGGCTTACCGAAGAAAATTTAAGGACCGGCTTAAACAGTCGACCATTGCGACCTGTTGAATTTGCAATTGAAGGCAATCAATCCTTGGTTGTCGAAGTTAAATCCAATCAAAAATCAGCAAAAGATTTCTATGAATATATTATTAATGCCCATGCGCGAGGAGAACTAATCCCCTTTATGACAGAGTCGCAAGTATTTCGTATTGAAATTAATTTTAGTTTTGCGGTCGAGGATTCGATGAATGCGCCCGCGAATACTTTCCGATCAATTTACACAGAGATCGTGGTTGATAAAAATGGTGATTTAGTTATTGCTTCGTATGAACCCAATGTTCGTCCAATAGAGTCTAGAGTCATGATTAGATTGGGTAAATCCGCCGAAAAAAGCGTAGAGGAATTACGACGAATTTTAACAAGATTTTTTGAAAATCCTAGGAATGGCGATTCCAATAGGTCAGTAAGTTTTACCGCAAAAAATAAAGTTAGAGAGATTTTAGGGGCCGATCTAGATAGTATCGTTAAATGTACTGAAAGCGGCATGGCAATCGATTTGCTTAATTCTTTGGGTTACGAATTCAATCCCACCGATTCTGAAAATGGATATTGGGCAAAAGTTGCAACAGCGCCAAGGACCAATGCTTTGTTGGCGGCGCTTAGAAAAATTAAAAAACAAAAACTTTTTTATGTATCTCATGGCTTTGACCAAATGGGTTTATACAAAGCAAATGAGATACCAAGTTTTTTTACGCCATTGGTTGGTGGCGGGCTTAACGAGACTGGTCGTATCATGCTGCGGGCCGATCGTTTACAAGATGTTCCCATGTATAAAGACATCATTGCAAAAGTGAAGGAACTTAGCGACGAGCCGGAATAAGATATGAAAAAAGTCCCTGACGGCATCACGCTTGAAATGATAGTCAATGCCCTTGTCGAAAATTACGGATGGGAACGTCTTGGTGAAAAAATAAACATCAATTGTTTCACACAAAACCCCAGCCTGAAATCAAGTCTTAAGTTCTTGCGCAAAACTGCTTGGGCGCGAACAAAGGTTGAACAGCTTTATATGTGGAGATCCGAAACGGGGTGGGACCCGAGGGATAATTCGAAGTAAAGCGAAAGCTTTCGGCAAAAATGTGGCTGAATTTATTTTTGCCGATTATAAATCGTAAGAATTTCTGAAGCCAGCAATGGGGTTGTCCAAACAGCGACATCATCCATCATGGCAGCCGCATTTCCATTGCTGGGATTGCCAACTTCTAGCCACCCTCCCAGTACCAAAGCAATCGTAGGGTCTGCGACTAAAACTGCACCAGATGCGGCCGAGTTATCCAAAACTCCATCGATATATAAACTGTGAGTACCAGCTCCGAAAGTGATGGCGATGTGTCGCCAAACTCCTGATCCAACAAGCGATGTGCTTGTGACAGTTGCTGCAAATGCTGAATCTGCTTTCCAGACAATATGGGCGCTATTGGGATCGGTATTGTCGAGTTCAAAAATATTATTGGAAAAAACCCCATCTCTTTGGCGCGACATAGCAGGGCCAAATCCTCCACAGCAACTTGCCGTTTGCAGGCCCGTCCACTTAACCCAAAAGACAATGGTTCCTTGAGGCAATCCATCAAGACCGCCACCGCCTGCAATTCCGACATAGTCATCAACTCCGTCAAAACTTCCCGAGAAGGTTCCAACCTGTGCTGGAGCAAAAAATACGGGGCCATTTGCTGGTATTCCATTCGAAGCTCCAACCGCATCATTCCAGTCCCCATTCATTTTCCAATAAGAAACCAGGGTCGCCCATTGTGGAGTCCAGCTGACATCAAATTCAGGATTAAGCGCAGGAGTTGTCGTTGCACCATTTGTCGGGCTTGGAAGCCCTGGGCGAAACCCAGAATCCAAAGTGGATTGATTTCCCTGTATGCCGCACGAAGAATTTAAAATTACAAGAGTGAAAACTAAAAATAAAGAGCATTTAAATAACATTTTCTATCCTTGTTAAAATCCAAAAAAAAGTTTTAAATAAATAGCGTAATCTGTTTGCATCTGTTCTGCGATAGAAGTGTTTTGATTTTGATAATTGGCCTGCAAGCCCACTTCATTTTTTATAAGATAATCTACGATCCTTCTAAAATAAACTTGCGTGCTTGCCCCAAAATTTGAGTTTGTTTTATAAGTGTCTGCATTGACAGGCGCATCAAAATTAATTCCCAGCGAACCGCCCAGCAAAAAAGGACCCTTCGTATAAAATTCGTAGAATCCAGCCATAAAAAGACTGGGGATGGAAAGAACATCTAAATTAACTTCACTAGTCGAAAGCGCTTTTAAATAAGCTCTTTGAACCATATTTATTCCCAAGTTCCATTGCAGCTTTGGCGAGTGTTGTAAAAAAACTTGCGCACCGAAACTATACAGACTGGGATCTGCATTTTGTAAAACACCATTCGTGTTAGGTTGCTTCATACTGAGCTTATTCAATTTAATAAAAAAGTCCGACTGAAATTGTGCAGACCAGTTTTGCAAATAGGACAGTCGCAATCCAAAATTTGATTTAGAAACTAATTCTGCTTTGGTTCCGTTGCTGCGGTCAGTCCCATTAATTTTGGTGGAAAGAAATTCTGTGGCGACAGAATAATTTCCATTATTTCCTGAGTGTACTTCAGGCTGAGTTATCGTGGCTGGATTTCTTGCGGTCGGAAGTACCAGTGTTTCCTCGGCAATTTCATCGCTAATAATAATTTTTTGTTTGGGATAAATAAGATCTGAATTTTTAATCTTAGAATTTTTCGCAAGTATCTTTCGTAAGTTTCCAATTTTTCCATAAATGGGACTTCCTAAATATTGAACTGCAATTTTCGAAAGTGTATCGCCTTTTTTAACAATATAGACCTGGGCAAAAGCATTTGCATCTAATATGAAAAAACTTATATAAACGCCTACAAGTTTAAAAATTAAATTTCGCTTGCATCGGCAAAGCAGAATCAACATTAATTCAGGATACCAAGACAAAACATCTAGGTAAATTTTAACTGACGAAATAAGGCTAGGTTTGATTTTAAAATTCTCCGTTGGTCGAGTTAAAGTTACGCTTGAAGAACGCAATTGATATAGGAAAAATCCCTGGTATTCAGATCAATGGGCATTTTCCATTTTTAAAGCAAAAAATTAAGAATGTCTAGCTTTTTCCTGGCCGGACTTTTAACGCAAAGTTTTAGTGTATAGATTTCATTCGATCCCCAACATTTAAAGATTTTCTTTGTGCGCGGGCCATTTCAACTTTAGTCCGTCGTTCATTTAAAACTTTTTGTCCTC
>JBBQHD010000136.1:0-6815 GCA_038323665.1 Bdellovibrionales bacterium | reverse complement strand
GATGTCATACTATATTGGGCGAAGGCGCCTACTATGCTCCAGAGCTAACAAAAGTTTTTGATCGCCGAGGCAAAGACTTCATCAAAGCGATGCTTAAAAATCCTGAAGCTATGTATCCTGGTCAAAGAAAAATGATTAACTACCATTTTAATGATCAGCAGATTGAAGATTTAACCGAATTTTTAACATGGATCGGAACCATCGATCTGAATGGATTTCCGCCAAAACCTGACTTGGCAGTGCAGCCACCATCCAGTCAAACAAGTGCCAGACCCGTTGTCTTTGGCCAGATCTGCACGGCTTGTCACACGTTGAACGGACAAGGTGGAAATGTTGGCCCTAGTTTAGATGGAATAGGTTCTAGACGTGATGCTCAGTTTTTGAAAAGGTGGCTGACGGATCCAATAGCAGTAAAGGCTGATTCGAAAATGCCAAAATTGCCTTTGTCAGAAAAAGATATCAACGAATTGTCCGCTTACCTGTCCCAGATCAAATGAGGAAATTATGAAATACAATACACAAAGAATTGCTTATTGGTTTTTTGCAACCTGCATGCTGCTGTTTTCAATACAAATTATTTACGGATTTATAATGGCGTTTGCTCATGTTGGTTGGGATGGATTGCACAATTGGATTCCCTTTAATACGGCCCGAGCGACTCATACCAATTTACTGGTAATGTGGCTGCTTGCGGGATTTATGGGATCTGCCTATTACATCATTCCAGAGGAAGCAGAACGTGATCTGATTTTTCCTAAATTAGCTTATCTTCAGCTGGGGGCCTTTGTTGCGGTCGGAGTCTCCGCGATCATTGGTTTTCATTTTAACTGGTGGGAAGGACGAAAGTTTCTAGAGATTCCTCGGCCACTTGATTACCTCGTCGTCGTTGATATTTTGCTATTTATTTTTCTGATCGGTGGAACAATTTGGAAAGGCAAACGTTATACCACAACTAGTATGGTTTTATTTTTTGGGTTGTTAACAGCTGCCCTACTGTACCTTCCCGGAATGATTGATACAGATCATCAAACGCATGATTCATATTGGCGTTGGTGGGTCGTGCATCTTTGGGTTGAAGGTGTTTGGGAATTGATCATGGGCGCAATCCTTTCGTTTCTTTTGATCAAGCTTACCGGTGTGGACCGCGAGATCATCGAAAAATGGTTGTACATTATTGTTGGCTTTACATTTTTGTCTGGAATTTTAGGAACAGGTCACCACTATTATTACATAGGTACGCCCAGATACTGGCTTATCATTGGCGGAATCTTCGGAGCGCTCGAACCGATCGCGTTCTTAGGCATGGCAATATACGCCGTAGCGATGGTAAAAAAAGGTGGCAAAATCACAGACAATCGGATGGCTTTGCATTGGACATTGGCAACCGCGATCATGTCGTTTGTCGGAGCTGGATTTTTGGGTTTTGCGCACACTTTGCCGCAGGTTAATTTATACACTCACGGCACGCTTGTTACAGCCATGCACGGACATATGGCGTTTTGGGGTGCATATGCCTGTTTGGTACTTGGAATAATTACCTATGCAATGCCTCATATGACAGGGCGTAAGTGCCAAGACACGGGGTTGAATATATTTTCTTTTTGGACTTCTAATATTGGAATGACCGCAATGACAGTTTCCTTTGGGATTGCGGGAATCGCCCAAGTTTATTTGGAAAGAAAAGTTGGCATGGACTTCTTAGTCGTACAAAAAGAAATCGAAGTGCACTTTTGGGGACTGATTTTAGCAGCAAGTCTATTCACAATGGGAATCAGCGCATTTATTTGGAATTTTATCCGCTTTGGTCTTCCCGTGGGTGAGATCAATTCCGGGAAAGGAAAATCCTAAGTTTGAGTATTTACTATAGGGAAATCCATCAAGAAGCGGCCGTTTTCAAAAGTTGTTTTGAAAATCAAATGCCGCTTTTGCTAAAAGGTCCTACGGGTTGTGGAAAAAGCCAGTTCGTAGCTCACATGGCCGAAAAATTAGATCGACCTTTGATTAAGGTTTCTTGCAATGAAGACACGAGCAGTTCTGACTTGCTAGGACGGTTTTTAATCAAAGGCGCCGAAACAGTTTGGCAAGACGGACCTGTTTCAAGAGCCGTTCGAACCGGTGCACTTCTTTATCTTGATGAGATAGCTGAAGCTCGAGAGGATGTGATCGTCGCCATTCATCCACTGACAGATCACCGTCGGGAATTATATTTAGATCGCACCAATGAAACATTAACTGCGGCGAAAGGTTTTATGTGCGTTGCAAGTTTTAATCCTGGATATCAGCGTGGATTAAAAGAGTTAAAACCATCCACCCGTCAGCGGTTTGTGACCGTTGCTTTGGATTATCCACCTGCCGATATCGAGATAGAAATTGTCGCGCAGGTCAGTGGCTTGGATTTAAAAATGTGCCAAAAATTGGTCCGACTAGCTCAAAAAATTCGCGAGCAAAGACAACTCGACCTTCGCGAAACGGTCTCGACTCGTTTGCTAGTATACTCTGCACGCTTGATTCAGCAGGGATTCTTGCCACGAAAGGCTTGCCGTTATGCCATCGCCGAGTGTCTTTCTGATGACAAACAAGTTGTGGAAGGAATTCAAGATCTTATCAATCTGAACTTTTAGATATGGATTTTGCAGAACATTTTTTTGCTTGGGTTTCAAATATAACTCGCGACCGACAGCGGCTGAAAGACTTAAGTCACAGTTATGCCCTGGATCAATGTGATGTTGCACTTGGTATGATGATCCAAACTTTTGTTGAAAACTCGGTCGAAGTTCACGCTGCATCCAGGCCTGGCTGCAGAGGACTGTCTTTTGGTTTTCCAAAAGAGATCCATTATTTTAATTGTGCCGCAGAAAATCGAAATCTTTATTTGCATCAGGCATTGATAATGGCTTCGGCATCGGCGCTTAGAATATTTTGGAACGGCGAAGATCGATGGCGCCAATTTAGTAATCACCAAAAGCGATTGCTTGAATTCGTCACAAAAATTCATCCTGGATTTGATTCTTTTCATCAAGAACTTAAAACCAAATATTTCAAACAAATCGGCAGTGATAACCCTATAACCGCACAGCAGCTGGAACTTTTTTGGGGCGGGCTTGCTTCGCCCGAGACGGAAATCAACAGCATGGCAGCCCCCATTCTAAGTCACGAAGAAAATGAGAAAAAAACTAGTCAGGATCTAGAAAAAGAGGTCGACGTTGAATATGAAAGTATTGATCTTCAAAATGAAGCATCGAACCCAATCACCCATTCATTTGAAAAACTCGAAACGGCCGATGATTACTCGGGTGGACGCAGAGTTGAAGATGGATCAGATCAAACCGATGAACATGCAAGAGCCTTGGATGGGGTGCGATTAAAAAAACGAACTCGCTCTGCTGAATCAGCTTCAGGCTTTATTAAATCATCGGCGATGATGTCTTCACTAGATCCAGCGGTGGCACATCCCACCGCCGTTATTGATTGTGTTCCTTATCCTGAATGGGATCAGAAAAAAAGAATTTATAAACTCAAACATTGCAGTCTTTATTTAGTTCCATCTTTGCCGGCAACCGGCGGCAACTTGTTTCGCCAAGAACTAGAAGAAAATTACAGTCATTTGATTCAGGGTGCACAAATGCGACTTCGACAAATTTGCAATCAACCAAAATGGTATTCCAAACAAAAGGATGGTTCTGAAATCGACATTGATGCGTTTGTTCATCATCTTTCTGATGTTCGCAATAAACTTCCGGGTTCAGATCAACTTTACCGAAACCAGAAAAAAAGGCTGCAGGACTTTCAAGTGATGGTGCTGATTGACTCGAGTCTTTCGACGGATTCCTATGTTTGCAATCGGCGCGTGCTGGATGTGGCTTTAGAGTCTACGGGCCTGTTGGGTTTGTTGGGGGCAGGATTTGCCGACAATGCTATCGTGGCACGAACTTTTTCCGAAACGCGACATCACTGTACTTTTGAAATACTTAAGGCCGAGAACGAAGCTTGGAAATGTTTTTTTGAACGAGCACCCCATGTTTCGCCTCAGGGTTACACCCGACTGGGTCCAGCGATTCGGCATTCTATTCAACTTTTATCGCAGTGCCGGGCGAAAAAAAAGTTTTTACTGATTTTAAGTGACGGAAAGCCAACTGATTTCGATGGTTACGAAGGCAGATATGGGATTGAAGACATTCGGAAAGCTTGCTTAGAAGCAGAAGCGAAGAACATCTGTACAAAGGCATTTGCAATCGAAAAATCTGCAAGACATTACTTCCCACAAATGTTTATCTCATATGAAGTTCTTAATTCACCGGGTCAGATGCCCGAGAGTTTAGTAAAAACTTTTTTACAATCGTTAAGGTGACGGTAAATATGGAAAAACAAAATGACACTGGCTTTGGTTCAATCGAAAATTTTTTACCTGAAATTTTGGCATATCCTATTTTTCAGGGTTTAAAAAAAGAACAGGTGTTAGAGCTTTTGCTTGGCGGTGTAACGAGGTCGTCCAAACATCGCGAATATCTTTATCGTCAGGGCGATCCTGCGAACTTTTTTTCTATAGTACTTCGTGGGGCTTATAAATTAACAAAACCGACGCCACAGGGCGATGATGTCATTCTGTATTTTTCGTGTCCCGGCGACGCCATTGGCGCACTTGTTATGGCGCACCCGATGGGCGTGTATCCGGTTTCGGTGGTTGCAATGGGACCATCTTTGGTATGGCAAATTCCTAAAAAAACTTATCAACAATCGTGGATGACGAATGCTTCGGTTACGATACGATTGCAAAACTTAGTGTTCAATCGAATGTCCTTATTGCAAGGAGAAAAGACACGGCAGAAAACTCCCGTGGCACAAAAAGTAGCCTACGTCGTACTTCAGCTTATCGAGAAATATTCCACGGAAGGTGAAAACATTCTGCCAGTTCCTGTGACAAGAAAAGAAATAGCTGATTCAATCGGATCCTCGGTCGAATCTGTGATTAGGGTCATGAGTGAATGGTCGCAAGCAGGATTAGTCAGGACAAACGAAAGCCACATTGAAGTTCTCAACACCGCTCGAATTGTCGAGATGCTTAAGCAGGACTTGTAAAACTTATGGAACAGCAAAATGAAATGGAACCCTATCAACCATTTTTTCTATCAGGTATTCTGATATCTGTTCTAGGCGTTGGGTTGTGGGGCCTTTTTGAAATGGGTTGGCTTAGATTTTATCCGTTAGATTCTCATGCGATGTTAATGGTGTCTGGTTTTTTACTGGCTTATGTTTCTGGATTTTTGATGACTGCTGTTCCAAAGATGTCCTCGACTTTTTCGGCATCGACTGCGGAAATTTCCTTGGGGGTTATGCTTTTGTGGATGCAAGTTATCGTGTGCATTCGCAACAGTCTGCTTTTGTCATCTGTTGTGGGTCTTTTACAGCTTTCAATTTTGGTCGTTTTTGTGACACGACGATTGGCGCAACGAAAAAGCAATCCACCACCCAGCTTTGTGTTTTTGCCATTTTCATTTTTGGCGGCTTTTGTTGGTTTCGGGATTCTGCTTGCGCTGGCTTTAGATATAACACTTTCAGGTGAGCTGATTATTTTGGGTCGTCTTTTGCTTTTTCAAGGATTTATTCTTAATCTTATTTTGGGTTTAGGGTCTCGTCTAATACCGGCACTTTGCAGAATCCCCGGCAGTGTCGGTGTGCGCGGAACAAGCCCAGAATCCAAAACTGTTTATGTGCTGATTGCATTGCTTTTGATATCATCATTTTTTATCGAAGCATTTTATTCTGTGTCTGCTGGTAATGGTCTTAAGTTTCTAATTGTTTCCGGCATGGCCTTGTGGCGTTTCAAAATTTTTAAAAAGATTCCTGACAAAGGTTACTTGGCCATCGGTTTGCGTTTGGGCGTAGTTCTGCTAGCGTCAGGTTTTTTATTAGCAAGTATTTTTCCGACGCTAGCGATTCACTTCATCCATCTTTCTTATATCGGTGGGTTTTCTTTGATCACAATTCTAATTTCAACGCGAGTTGTTTTAGCCCATGGTGGTTACAGTTTGGAATTAGAACTTAAGTCCCGAGAACTGGCGTGGTTTTATTCAATCGTCGCGATCTTAGCTGTAATGCGGGTTGTAATGGGAATTCAAGTTGCTTGGCGCGGTGCCCTTGTCGCTATGTTGGTAATTGGTTGGATCTTCGCTTGTGGAATTTGGGCAAAGGTATTTTTAAAAAAACTGATCCACGCTGAAACGCGAACAGAATAATTATTTTAGTTGTTTGAGTTCTTTTGCCAATAGATCAACAAATTCTTGCAAAAATTGAGTTTCACTTTCGCGGCTTATAGAAAATGGATTCATCAATGTCATGCGAATCAGCGCCAGGTCCGGAGCATCAATTTTTACCTTTTTTTTTCGCAGCAGACGGATAAGATGTGGGTATTTTTCAAGGCAAAGCTTCGTTTTTGCCACAAAGTAAGGTTTGCGTCCCTTGGGTGCTGACCGGTAAATACGCTTCACGATTTGATTGCAGGCACTTAATTTTTTGCAAGCGACTGTCCAACACAAAATATTTAAGTCCAAACCTGGTGCTTCTAGCAAATTTGGAATATTTTTTTGCAAATTTTTACGCATTTTTTTCTGGGCAACCAAATGACGAGCTAGGATTTTTCCTAATCCTTTAGAGTTGTATCCTAAAGTTTTTCCGATCAGCCATACACCAGTGGGACCCGTCGCGGGTCTAGAACCTTCGATCGTTTGTAAACCGCGATCTTTTTTGCGATCAAACTGAACATAAGGAACTTTGCTTTTCGAATAGTTATAAAGCTTTTTTGTTCGACACAAAAATGC
>JBBQHD010000135.1:0-6819 GCA_038323665.1 Bdellovibrionales bacterium | reverse complement strand
GCAGAAATCCGTTCTGGTTAAAGCAACAACTCGAGCTGAAGCTTAAAGAATTTTTTAAACTTGTCGAAAAGAAGAATGCGACCTCGAGAGTTGCTTCCTAAAAACCTACGAAAGTGCCTTTTTACTGTGATTCAATACGATACCAAGCCTTAGATTGAGAACTCATTTGTCCATTTTTAAAAAGGTGCTGCAAGGCATGTCCAAATTCATGCTTGCATGTGCCTGATCCAAAACCATGGTTACAAACACTATAGGCCCCAACTTTAAATTTATTTTGACCAGTATAACTGGCATCACTGACGGGATTGAATTGAGCTTTGTCACATGCCTTTCTAGTTTGTTTTCCATAATTATGGCTACCCTCAGATTTTTCTATTGAAAAAAGCATAGCAAAATTGACTTGAGGCTGCTGCTTTTCAAGTTCGCGTAAATTTGTAGAATCAACATCAAAGGCAAAGTTGGTGCTTTCCAAGTTCTTTTGCAAATGATCAGCGTATTCTTCATAGGTTGGAGGCAGGGCAACACTCCATTTTTTCATTGCATCCGCTAAAATTTTGGAAGAATGCTCTGACATTTTAGCCTTAAGTGCATTTTGAAATTCTAACTTATCCTTTTCTAAATTCTTTTTAAAATCCGAAAGCTGTGCCTGCGTAGGGCTAAACTGCTTTGCCAAGCGTAAATTATTATTGCAACTGCTGTAAATACTTTCCAAGTCACCGTCGAATTCAGCAGGGTTTTTCAGTCTTTCTTCATTTTTTTTTAATTCTTTAAGCTGGTCTTGCATTTTAGAAAAAGAAGTAGACTTCAAATCCTGCAAATCAATTTTCTTCTCGGCAAGAAATTTTTCAATTTCTGGGGACTCTAAAACCCCGCTGATCCTTTGAATTATATTTAACTCATTACGAATATTTTCTAAATCTGCACGGTCGTAGATTCCTTTTTTAAATTTTTCTAGTTTTTCAGGCGTCAGGCTGTTGGATATCATTACAGCAGGAACGGAGTATTTTTTCTGAAAATTTTCAGCGCGAGTTTTAGTTAGCTCGGTGGCAGCCAAAACATCTTTTTGAATCTGCTCTGGGCTATTTTTTTGAATGTAAAAATCATAGGGTTCACTTAAAAGATTCCCAATATGATTTTTATCTATTTGATTTATACGATTAAAAATCCCGACTGTTTGTTTTAATTCGACATCACTGAACGATGGAATTCTTAGTCGAGTCTCGCTGCTATTAAGACTACCATCGTCATTCAACACGATGTCTTTTCCATGCCCTAATGTCTCAAACAAATTAAAAATTATTTTTGCCTGAGGGTTATCAAGACTTTTGTTGCCAGATAAAAAATTAACTACAGACTGTGTCGATTCAATCCGCAAACGCAATTCTCTTAAGTAAGACTTCCGAATCTGTTCGCGAATATTTTTTTCTTGCGGACTATCAAGCGGCTGTTTTGCAGATTCAGCAATTTGCTTGCCAGGCCCCCCATAGCCACTTGGGCAAAGTGATTTTAGGCATTTTTCAACAAGCTCAGTGCCTGCAATGGCCGTGAAATTGTAAGGTGTCCCCGTAAAAGTGCTGCCTGATCCAGAATAAGGATTATCGACTTTCTCTTCGGCAAAACTTACAGAAAAAGAAAAAGCTAAGTTACCGAATACCAAAATTATTAATTTCGACATTTTTGGTATTCCAAAACTTTTAAAGTTAAAATTTCTCCTGGAAGTTTTTCAAAAAAACTTTTACTTTCATAGGACTGTGCAGAATAAGTCCGCAATAAACGAACCTCATCACCCAGCCTGATGTGCGGAAGCATAGTTTTAGAGCCTTTTGAAAGTAAGGGAAATAATTTAAAATTTTTGGAAACACTTTCCCATACTTTTTTAATGGGATTTCTATTGCAATCTTTGATCTTGATATTCAGTGGCAGGGTCACACCCGTCAATCGCAGTTCCTCTTTTGAATACTGTATGGAATAGGACAGCGATTCGCTTTTGTAATGCAAAGCTGTTTCAGCATACGCAGTTCCAACGACTAAGGTGAAAATAAATGAAAAGATCATTATTTTATTTTATCAATTTAAATTCTTTGTACAACTTAACTAGACCAAAGAACTAAGACTTGTACCTGAGGACGGAACACAAAGTATAGTATATGTATCATGGTAACACTATTTTAATGGATAAAAATCTAAGCAAGGTCCCACAGCTTACATTTATTTTCTGGATCATTAAAATTGCTGCAACTACTTTAGGAGAAACTGGTGGTGATGCCGTTTCTATGTCGATGAATTTAGGTTATTTAGTTGGGACAGGAATCTTTGCAGCGCTTTTTTTGATGGCTGTCTTTATTCAAATCAAGTCGCCACGATTTCATCCCATTATTTATTGGCTGACGATCATTGCAACGACCACGGTTGGAACAACGATGGCCGACTTTGCTGATCGTTCTTTGGGGATTGGTTATGCCGGTGGCTCTGCCCTGCTGCTGTTTTTGTTGCTGACTTCACTTTGGATTTGGCATCGAACGCTGGGTTCAATATCTGTGGAAAGTGTCAGTAATTCGAAGTCTGAAATGTTTTACTGGGTTACCATTATGTTTTCGCAGACTCTGGGAACGGCACTGGGCGATTGGACCTCGGATTCAATGGCACTTGGATATTTAGGCAGTGCAGTTGTCTTCGGCGCATTACTGACAGCTGTTGCTATTTTCTACTTCTGGACAAAAATTTCTCGCACACTGCTTTTTTGGATGGCGTTTATTTTGACCAGACCATTGGGGGCTGTGGTCGGCGATTTCCTCGACAAGCCTTTGGATCATGGCGGTTTAAATTTAAGTCGATATACGGCAACGGCGGCTTTGTTTGTCTTTATTGCAGGATGCATTTTTATTTTCCCACATCGCGCAGCACAGAAGCATCACTAAAACCTGCACGCTAGAACCAAATATGCTGGAATCTATTTTAACAATATTCATGGGTGGCAGTGGCACAATCGTCGATTGTGCCTGCATATAATTTACAAATTACATTTAGTAATTTTAATTTCCTAAGACATTGGGGCATCCTAGTCCAACAATGGTTTATTTAAGATTATTTTTTACTATTTTATTTTTTACGTCTTCCGGAAATGCCATTACCTTCAGTGGTTATGTTGCCTTAGAATATTTCGATTATACTTTGGCTGAACAGACTAGACCGCCAACAGTTTTTATTTTTTCCGAAACAGGAGTTTGGGAACAAATTCTTGCCACCGATAGCCCTGCTTACAAGAACTTGCTGGATATGCATGGCTATTGGGTTGAAGTGGATCTTGGACTTTCCCCACATCTGCCCTTTGTTCGCAAAATTTTAAAATCCAACCGAAATCGCCTAGATTATATAATCGATTTCTTTGTCGGTGAATGGACTAGCGAAAAATCCACTTTGCGCATTGAAAGGAATTTGCTTGGGAAAATTTCTTGGATTATGGATGATAAGCCGGCAAAGATTTTAAGTCTTTCAAACCTTGTTCAGTTGCCACCTTACAGTGGTTATATTGGCGATCTGCCCGTTAGTTTTGACGAAGCTACCCGAGCATTTGTCCGCGAATACACAAATGATGGCGCAACATTTTTTGAATTAATCCTTCTTACTTCAAAAAATGGACACTATGATGCCATGATTAAACTTAAAATGGACACTCAAACACCGCTGACACTACAAACCAAATCTGAACAGCTGCCAATCTTGCCACCATTTTCTCAAGGGATGACCATACTTATAGAATCCAGCGACCATTATGCACGATCCTCAAAATTTCATTCACCCGAAATTTGCAATCAGCTTTTTCCCTTTTGATCTAAAAGACCTAGCACCGATGCCTAAACCAGTAGACCAAAGCCAGTTCCTGCGATTATTATCTAAGTATATAAAACAAGGAGTCTTATAATATGGATACAACTTCAAATCCCTCGTTAAGCGACAAAAGTTTATCGCGTTTAAAAAATTTTTCTCGAGACGCCGCCGATGTAAAAACCATGACGGTGTCTGGAGTAATAAACAAAACTGGAATTTTATTGGTCTTGCTGACGATTGCTGCTGCAGTTGGAGTCAGCCAAGCAGATACAGCTTTGGGAATGCCTTTCCTGGTTGGCGGAGCCATCTTGGGTTTAATTTGTTCCGTAATTATTATTTTCAATCCGCAAACGGCCAGTTTGCTAGCGCCTATTTATGCTTTATTAGAAGGTGTTTGTTTAGGTGTGATCACTGCCAATTATGAACTTCGCTATCCTGGATTAGTAACCAATGCCGTGATTGGCACTTTGGGTATTTTAGGAACGATGTTGTTTTGTTATCGAATTGGTTTATTGCGAGCAACTCCCCGATTTAAAAAAATCGTTATTTTTTCGATGCTGGCTATATCGCTTTGTTATTTAGCGGATATTATTATGAGTCTGTTTGGTCACAATATTGCGATGATCCACCAGGGATCGACCATAGGAATTGTTTTTTCAGTTTTTGTTGTAGGAATTGCCGCTATGAACTTGATCATTGATTTTGATCGGGTCGAACAAGGTGTGGCGGCGCGTTTGCCGCAAAGTGCAGAATGGTATTTTGGATTTTCATTAATCTTAACGATTGTTTGGCTGTATTTGGAAATGCTGCGTTTATTAAGTAAACGCAAGTAAGGGAAGTAAATTTCTGTCAGATCGAATTAAAGCAGAGCACTGCCGACGCCGAAGTAAACTGATTTAGAAAATGGAAGCCTCGCAATCAGAGGCATTCACTTTCGTGAAAAACCCAAGGGACTTTGGTTCGATTCCCAAAAACTATCGGGCCCGCGTTGCTTCGTATGACTATTCGAAACGAAATACATATAACCGCTAAGCAACTTTCGAAAAAATAAATCCAAATTCAAAGTGCGCGCCACAAGCGCCAGCAATACGGGAAAGAAGTGTAATTGAGGGAACTCGCTTGTCAGTTCCACCCTCTAATCTTGCAATCACGCTTTGGGTTGTGCCAATTGCTTTTGCTAATTGCAATTGTGTGAGATCTGCTTTCATTCTGGCAGTTCGCACAGCATGAGCAATCTCGGTTTTAGATTTCTCTTCTTCATAATGAATGCGAATTTCTTTATTTTTAAGAAGTTTTTCAAAAAATGGCTTTGCTGATTTGTAGGGTTTTTTATTTTTCATAATCCAAGCACCTCTTTCATTCGTTTTTCAGCTATCTCCAAATCACCGGCTGGAGTCTTCTGAGTTTTTTTCTTAAATGCATGAAGCCAAAACATTGTTTCAGCTTCGATAATTACGTAAGCAATTCGAAAGCCGCCACTTGGTGCACTAAACTTAATTTCCCAAAGTTTTCCGCGCAATGGTTTGAATTGAATTCTGGGACAGCCAAACCCGTACTTTTCAATTCCCTCAAAAACGTCAATAAACCGCGCCTGATCTGCTTTGGGCAAATCTTCGATGAATTTTTCAATTGGGCTTCTACCCGAAGATGTTTCATAGAAACTTACTTTCACATAAGCAGTATAGCCAATTGGCTATACTAAAGCAATATGAAAAGTAACATCGAGGTAGCAAAAAAGTAGCAAACCCCTGAAATTTTGTGGCATTTCTTGAAATTTAAGAGATTTTCTAAAAAACACGATCATGTGATTTCAAGCAGTTAGGAAAAATTGGCAGGGTTTGGCAGGGAGATTTTTTTGGCATTCGGAACGAATTCCTGCACACGCTAAGATCCTGTCTTTTTCATTCTTTGAAAACCTTCAATAATAAACATCCGCATCAGAATTTGATAAGGAATTCCTCGTACATTTGCTTCCTTTTTTAAATCAGCGACAAAACGCGGGTCTAAAGCCACTGAAGTAGAGATGGCTTTGAGCGTCTTATTCTCGACCTCAGGAGAAAGACTTCCCCATGCTCTGAGCTCCGCCTTGTCGTTTTTTGAGTTCAGCGTAATGCCGTCTCCGTTGTTTAGGGGATTATGAAAGATCAAACTGTCCGTTATAAAAATCCCAATGCGTTTGGAAAATCTCTTGGCTTATCAGAAATCGATATGGAACTGATCAGACAGGCAGAAGTAGCTCAAAATATTAATCTGAATTTTTGCCGAAAGACCAGAAGAAGATTTTTTTCTTGATGAAGTTGGTGTGGGAAATTTTTATCATTCTAAAAATGCTATCTTGGCATCGCTTTTCTAGTAAGTTTTCCTTCGAAAAAGCCCAATGCTTTAAACGCTAACTGTTTAAATAGTCAGAGGAATAACTACTTAGAACAACGCACGGTGAAATTACGTCTTGCACCTTTATAGAAATCAAATTGCTCTTTCATGTTTAAATTTTGTCCACGGATATAGGTTGCAACACGACCATCTTCGGTGATCTTAAGTTCATAGCTTCTAACAGGATCAGAAGAATCAACTGAAGAATAAACTGAAACGCCAACCCTTGTATTAAGATCTGTGGTTGCCGTTACTTCTTCTCCATTTCCATCTAATGCGTCCACAATGGTCACGACTTTTTCGCCAATGGTCGTCCCGTTTTCATTAAAAATTCTACACAGGGCTGATTTAGAAATTGCGGTCGAAGTTGATTTGCGATCCTTTGCAACAGCAATCGTAGCCACTAATGAAAAACACACACAAACAAATGTCAAAAATTGATATTTCATAAATTAAATCTCCTTCGGGCGTAAAGTATTGTCTAGCTTTTTCCTGGCCGGACTTTTAACGCAAAGTTTTAGTGTATAGATTTCATTCGATCCCCAACATTTAAAGATTTTCTTTGTGCGCGGGCCATTTCAACTTTAGTCCGTCGTTCATTTAAAACTTTTTGTCCTC
>JBBQHD010000134.1:0-6888 GCA_038323665.1 Bdellovibrionales bacterium | reverse complement strand
ATCCCAAAGTAAAAAAGAGCTGGAGTACTCAATTTTTTTCAAGTCTTCAGTATTTGTCCGATAGACAGCCTTTGCCGAATGTTCATTGGCTTGTTTATACCTTGGAAAGGGAAAAGCCAGTCAATTTTTATGTTGTTGGATTAGTTCTTGAACCAGAAATTAAAATTATAGGGACACGCAAAATCACGACAAATCTTTCCAGTTACAGCCATATTTCCTTGATGCGGTTGCAATTTTCGCAGCAAGAATTTCGCAAAAATCCTGTTCGCATGCCACTCGTCCTTTTATATGAAGATGGCGGATTCGAATACAAACTTCATTCTTATGAATTTACCTTGGACGGAAGCACTGGACCTGCGAACAAAGAAAAAATGCTTACAATTTCTAGTTTTGTGCAAGCCTTTCAAAAATCCATTCCTTCATTTTTCCCGATTGAAGACAGTGTCTTTAATAAATCTTTTTTAAGATCAATTCAGTTTCGAGGCGGATCGGATAAGCAATTGATCTTTTCAACGGTCCCGCGCAACACCAATGGAAAAGTAATCACATTTTGGTATGATCTGGATGAACAAATAATTAAGCACTGGTTCGCAGGTGATGATCTATCACGGCGTTCAGAAGTTTTAGACCCAGACAAACTCATTAAAACTTTCGAAAGTTTGAATGCCAGCCCAGATGGCTTAGTCATCTATCCCTTTCAAGCAATTCCAGACCCAAAGCCATGGTTTGTTGATCCAGGGTTTTAAGAAGACCAGAAAGAACGGAATCAGAAATGCCATTCCCTGGGTTAATTGATGTTGCGTATCAGACCAATGTCTTTCATAACTTCCCAAGCTGTGGCGAATGACCCATAAGTTTTTTTTGCTAGCTCACTAGCAGTTATTGCAGGATTTCGAAAATAGAGTGAGGCCATATCTGCTCTGTAACTTGGCCCAATTAAGATACGATAATAATAGTCGGAATGAATTTTTGCTAGCTGCGTTGGGGTAAGAATATCATCGGGTCGATTTCTAAGAGTCCCATTGGCCACTCTAAGTTTACTGTTTTTGAAGCGCGGATCTTCGCCGTTTCGTTTGATTAAAAATAAATGGCTTTTGTTTAATCCTAAAAATATATCTTCACCACGATATATTTTTGATAATTTTTTAAACCCCTGATGTTTTTGCAGCCAGCAACCCACGGCAGAAAAATAAACCTTTGCACGTCGGTCACGAACTAACTTCAAGGCACGGATCAGCCTATCTATATTCACTCGTTCGAAATGCAATGAAAACCAATCTGTTAACAAGGCCAAGACTCTGAAATCTCCGCTCATTCCCTCTAGTGCCGCAGCTATTAAGGCGTCTTCAATATTTGGGTTTTTTTCAGTGTTGCCACCCAATTTAAATCCGATTCCATTCAGTTTAGTCGTTAGCTCATCGCCAAGTGGGTAAAGCGATAAACTTTGCACTCGTTTAAATGCCATAACCAAGTTTCCTTTCCAAATCTTCTATTTGTGCAAGAACATATTTTGGCCATTTGGAATTTCCGTCATATTTTTGAACCCAGGGTAATATCTCTGAAATTTCTTCTTTTGTTGGTCGTAGATCCAAGCAGTCTTTCAAGTCAGTTCCACGATCACAATAGGCCAAAAGTTTTGTGCCGATCAGATCTAATCTTCCAAGTGTTGTAAAAGTAATTGCTTCGCCTTTAAAAAGTGGCTGCAGACGAGTTTTCCAATTTTTACGCAGATATTTTCGCAAAGATTCAGGACCATGATTTAACCAATTTTCTTTCAAAGAAGTTTCGCCAATTCCTTCTTCCTTCGCAAAGGTTTTTGATGCTTCCACAATCTCTGCAGGAATTTCTGGATCTAAAACATCAACATCTTGCGTTTGTCTTGCTATAATCCCCAAAATTGACAGCGCAGCACCACCAATAACAACTGCCTCAAAAGCCAAACCCTGCTGCGCCAAATACTGATCAAACTTCCGAACAACTTCTAGAGGATTCATAGATTCTCCTGTATCATTTTAAATGATACTTCATTTCGATGCTGAAATCAAGAGCGTCCCACGACTTAAAGCGAATATGGAAGCTTAAGGAGTAAACCCTTCCAGCGCGGATCCCAAAATACAAAATTCACGGTACTTAACTAAAGACTTCCAGATTTTTCTATGCCAGTGTTGCAACCTACACAGAAATGAGGACTTATGGCGCAAATCACACTTAAAGGAAATCCAGTTAATACTTCCGGTAAAATTCCAGCTCAGGGATCTTCGGTTGAAAATTTTAAATTGGTTCGCAGCAATTTATCAGAAGTTGGGCTGGACGCATTTGCTGGAAAAATAAAAGTCCTTAATATCTTTCCCAGCATCGACACCCCGACTTGCGCCAAGTCAGTTCGAAAATTTAATCAAGAGGCTGCTCAGTTAAAAAATACGGTTGTTCTAAATATTTCCGCCGATTTGCCCTTTGCACTGACGCGATTTTGTGGGGCTGAAGGAATTCAGAACTGCGAAACCCTTTCCAGTTTCCGCAGTTCATTTGGCAAAGATTTTGGTTTGCAAATGATGGATTCGCCTTTGGCAGGCTTATTATCTCGGGCTGTGATCGTGCTGTCGGCTGATAATAAAGTTTTATATTCAGAACAAGTTCCAGAAATTGCCAACGAACCCAATTGTGAATTGGCCTTGGCAGCTGTAAAATAAATTGATCTGATATAAATATGCAAAAGCTGTTGTTCCAACAATTATTCGAAAACGAAAGTTCAACTTTTACTTATTTATTGGCTGATTTAAATACTGGTGAGGCCATCATCATCGATCCGGTTTTGGAAACTTTCAATCGCGATCTGCAATTGATCCGCGAATTGGAATTGAAACTGCTTTATGTTTTCGAAACACATGTTCATGCCGATCACATTACCAGTGCAGGAAAAATTGCCGAGGCAACCGGCGCGAAAATATGCATCAGCGCCGATTCTCAGGCGCAGGGTGCCGATATTTTTCTTCAGGATGCTAGTGAAATTCGCTTTGGCCTGCACACTGTCAAAGCCATTGCGACACCGGGTCACACCAATGGCTGTATGTGTTTTCTGGTTGGGGATCGCGTTTTTACTGGCGACGCGCTGATGATCCGCGGCAATGGACGCACGGATTTTCAACAGGGTTCGGCGGAAAATTTATTTAAAAATATCACCAGAAAAATTTTTACTTTACCCGATGAAACTTTGGTTTACCCTGCCCATGATTACAAAGGTTTTACTTCTTCGACCATTGGCATTGAAAAACGTTTTAACGCTCGCTTAAATCAGAATCGAAGCATGCAGGACTTTGTGCAAATTATGTCTGATTTAAAATTATCCCCGCCCAAGAAAATCGATACCGCAGTGCCCGCTAATTTAAAATGCGGCCGCGAGCTGGAAAAAACTTCCGTATAAATTCTTGACGCTTGCGCTTATTTTTTTTGTTAAGTTGAATTAAATCCCAAAAATAGTTCTCATGTTCACTATGAAAACAAAACACTTTAAAGTTCTGATCCTAGGTGCTGGTTCCGGAGGAATTTCCGTGGCAGCAAGACTAAAAAAACACATCGGCGCAATGCACATTGGCGTTATCGAACCCGCTGAATTTCATTACTATCAACCGCTGTGGACTTTGGTTGGCGCTGGAATTGTGGACAAAGAAAAAACTAAAAAAACCATGAGCTCCATGATTCCAAAAGGCGTCAGCTGGATACGCGACCGCGTTGATCGCGTCGATCCCACTAATCAAAAAGTTCTGTGCATTTCCGGTGAATCCATTTCTTATGACCAACTTCTGGTTGCAACTGGTCTGCAGTTGGATTGGAAAAAAATCAAAGGCATCGAAGGACAACTTGGAAAAAATGGTCTGTGCAGTATCTATCAATTCGAAGATGCCGCGCGAACCGCACAAATGCTGCGCGAATTTCGCGGCGGTGACGCCATTTTTACCATGCCACCCGTTCCGATTAAATGCGCCGGGGCCCCACAAAAAATTATGTATTTGGCGGATGAAATTTTTAAAAAGAACAATGTCCGCAAAGACACCCGCATTACTTTTACGGTTGCGGGCAAAGTCATTTTTGGTGTTCCAACTTTTGCGCAAGCCTTGCTAAAAGTTGCTTCGCGAAAAAGCATTCAACTGCAGTTTTCACATAAACTCATCGAGGTAAAACCGGAACAGCGCCTGGCACTTTTTGAAAAGACCACAGATTTTCAAGAAGATGGCGTCGCCAAAACTTCTGTTGAAACCGTCAGCCTAAATTACGATTTATTGCATGTCGTTCCGCCCATGAGCGCTCATGATTATATTCGCGAATCCAATTTAGCATTTGCTTCCGGCCCACATGCCGGATGGATGAAAGTCGACCAGCAAACTTTGCAACACCAAGTTTATAATAATATTTTTGGTATCGGCGATGTTGTCGGTGTGCCGAATTCGAAAACCGGTGCCGCCATTCGCAAACAAGCGCCAGTTGTTGCGCAAAATATTTGTGATGTTTTAGTGGGTAAAAATCCTTCGGCCCATTATGATGGCTATTCGTCTTGCCCCTTGGTAACCGGCGTCGGCAAAGTTATTTTGGCTGAATTTGGTTACGATGGAAAATTGATGCCTTCTTTCCTCATGGATATGACCAAAGAACGTCGCAGTATGTGGATCTTGAAAAAAGATTTACTGCCGCAAATGTATTGGAAAGGCATGATGAAGGGTCGAATGTGAAACGAGCATTAATTCCGCTGGGATTTTTAATTTCCTTGCATCCTTTTGTTTCGTCGGCTGTCGCATTGGCCATGGGTGTTTTCATTAGCCTTCTTTTCGGCAACCCTTATATTTCACAAACTCGTAAATTCAGTAAAAAATTTCTGGCTTATTCTATCGTCGGCTTGGGTGCTGGTGTAAATCTAATGCTGGTTTTAAAAACTGGATTAAACGGAATTTTATTTACTTTTTTTTCGCTTAGTCTGACCTTGTTGATCGGATATTTTATGGCGCGCTGTTTTAAATTGGACCGCGAAACCTCCACCCTGATCAATGTAGGCACTGCCATTTGCGGGGGAAGTGCGATTGCCGCAGTATCCACCGCCATTCGCGCCAAAGATGAATCGATTTCAATTGCACTGGGAATTGTTTTTATCCTGAATGCTGTGGCGCTGTTTGTGTTTCCGCAGCTTGGGCATTTGCTGGGACTATCAGAAAATCAATTTGGATTGTGGAGCGCCCTTGCGATTCACGACACCAGTTCCGTGGTTGGCGCCAGCATGCAATACGGACCGCATGCTTTGGAAATTGCAACAACAGTAAAACTTGTGCGCGCACTGTGGATTATTCCAGTGACACTTTTTTTTACAAAACTTTTTTCAAAAAAAACAGATCAGAAAAAATCCGTGCAATACCCCTGGTTTATCGGGGGCTTTGTTTTAGTATCTGCCATCGTCACATTTTTTCCCGAATTGCAAAACTTTGGTCACCAAATTGAATGGATTGCCAAACGTTTTTTAGTGGCAACATTATTTTTAATCGGAACAGGACTTACTTTGGAAAGTTTAAAAAAAGTAGGCGCCCCAGCGCTTTTCCACGGAGTTTGCCTGTGGGTTTTAGTCGCAACCGGAAGTCTGTTCGCAATTTATTGGGGAATTGCTTAATACTAATTCATAGGAATGCTGACAGTTCCCGTGCAATATTCACCGACTGAGCTGCCGCCAACAGTGGGTGCGTTGACTGAATTTGTTTTTTTTGTGCGGCATACCTGCGCTTGAATATTTTGTTTTGTACGGGTGACCAGACTATCTGAATTAATCCTAATTCGTCCCGAACGAGCCGCTCCACTTTCATCTTTGTGAAATGAACCGCCATTATTAAAACTTAAATTCGCATAAACGCTTTCATCAGCGCCCAGTTGATCCGCAACAGTCCAAGGAATTTCAAATCCGTCTGCTTTATTAATCGACCGAGGAAAGTTGGCCGTGACTTTACCAGGGATCGATACAAAGTTTGAATAAAGTTTTCCATCATTATCGTAATAATCGATTTGATACTGATCATTCAGTTTTCCAGGAGAAATATTTGCGATTTGTATTTGATAAATAATCAGACCTAATGTGCTGGGGATTTCTTGCATTTGGGTTCCGTTCAACAAGACACGACTATTCCCAGCCAACCGAACCTGAGTTCCACCCACACCCTGACCAACTTGATATTGCGCGCGAAAAGATAATATCCGATCCCCTTCATTATAACTTGCCGTATAGCTACTATAAACTTCTGAAGGAACAATCTTATCCGATTTAACTTGAGCACAAGCCAAAAAGAAAAAAACAGAAAGTTTAAACAAATTACACAGTAGTAATGTGTAAATGGATGCCCTAATGCAGTTCAAGTTAGGGGATTTAAATTATCGCATACAATAATGAGATCAACTAATCCAGATCGCGGTTGTGCTTGCCACAAAGCAGCCGCAAATTTTCGGGGGAGTTTTCACCCAAATGTCGAAACGGATGCAAATGATCCAGCTGAGTTTGATAACGAGATTGGCATTTTTTCCGAGTGCCCGGATCAACAAATTGACAACAGCCCTGATCACGCCGCCAAACCAGTCTTTTCACTGCCTCCGAGATATAACGAGATCGTTTTTGGCTGGGCTTATTTTGTGAGTGCCTTTGCGCGACGATGGGACTTGGTTTTTCTTTTGAATCTTCAGTTAGAGGTTCGGCGCAGGCAATGCTCGCATCCTGTTCGATCTGAGGCGGATCGTTCGAATTATTTTGATTGGATTTCTTTTGCGGAGATTTATCTTGAGCGCAACTATCTTGAACCGATTTCTTTTTAGCTAACTGTGCATGCAGTTTTTCAACCATAACTTTAAAAAACTGCGCCTGGGTCATAT
>JBBQHD010000133.1:0-6890 GCA_038323665.1 Bdellovibrionales bacterium | reverse complement strand
GAATGCTTAAGAAAGCTTCGAACGTCGTTACTTCGCGAAAGCCTCGCCGCACTTGGATCTTGTCCTGATTGTCGGTGGAACGCCTTGCCAGACAAGGCTTTTAGGATATGAGCATTTTAAAATTAAACCGGACGGCTCTGGGTCGCGTTTTATTCGATTTGAGCGCTCGGGGATCTTGCTTACGACCAAAAACTATCATTTTGTGCTGGCGTAATTTGCAATTCTCACTTATCAGAGATACTTGAAATTAAATGTGCGGGGATCCTAACCATGAATTCAGAGGGGTTTATGACAAAGTTTAAATTTGTATTTGTTGTTCTTGCTTTTGGACTTGCTCAAAATGCTTTTTCGCAGCAGGAAAATTCTTCTAGGCTTCATTCGCATGTGCTGACGTTTACCCCGACCCAGGAACACCGCGATCTGTGTGCGCTGAATTTGGTAAAATCTGCCAGAAGCATGAATGTTCAAAATCTTAAAAAACTAAACGACATCCATCCGAATGTTTCCGCATACACCTTTGAAGTGATGGGCCCAGGCAATGGCGTTTTCTCATACGGTTGGGCGGTGGTGCGCTTTGCAACAACCGTGGATACGGTGATGGAACAAATTGATGGCATCTACTGCGAATTCGATTCCACACGAGAATTCAAACGCCCCCTTGTGATCCGCAGCCAAGACAGCAAAGAAATTTTTTATCTTTTTAACTTTCAATAAATCGACGCCATACTTGGGGAGCCTATGTCGAAAGACTTCGCGGTTTAAGTCCGCGTGGGCACACCACTTTTCGCTAACTATTGCGATTCTTCGGGGTTTATTAAAATAAACTTGATCCTATTTAATTTAGTTCGGCGCCGGTAGTGGTCGCATTTTATTCGATTTGAGCGCTCGATTTATTCCTCGTGCGCAGATTTCAAAACCTGGGTGCTTAACTTGCAAGTTTTCAGTGCTGCATCTAGTCCCTGCCCGCCCGCGATGATTGAGCTCCATATATTTGTTTTGCAATCTATGAGATTTAAAATAAATGCTGGGTGGCCGCCACCTTCGACTGTTACAAAAGTTCGATCTGATTTTGTTTGTGATTTAAAATTATATTTAGCTTGGAACATGGGAGTGGATGGATCGCGGTCGCCTTCGAAATAATAAATCGGTGCCGATGTTTTCCACTGACGAGTATCGAACGGAGCATCCATGGAAATTCCATCGCACAAATGCCCGGTAACACCCTTAAGCAGCCCATGGTCTAAATTAAAATCTCCATTGTATTCATAGCTGAAAACTTCACTGGTGATTTCGCGACACGTAATCGATTTGAATAATTGTCCAATCGAAGAATTGGCTGGCTGTTTCTCTTGGGAAGTTATGCCAAGAATAAGATGCTGTCTTGCCGCTTCCGATGCGTTTGCAGAAAGTCCTGAAAGTAAATCCAAAATATAATCAGATTTTCCCGGGAACAAACCAATTGTCAAAGCACTTGAAAGTCCTTTGCCCCAATCCGAAGCCGAAATACCCAGTGGCTCGTCTTGATTGAGTAGATCCCTGATTTCTGATGTTAACTGCTCTCTAACTAGGTTCCACTGATCGATATAACCCTGATACACTTCGCTAGGTCGGAAAGCTCTGCCCAAGACGCCCTCGAGTATTACCGCCTGTGGCCTTGGTGCTTGCCCTTTTTCCGCAAGTCCAGCGGCAACCGTTGCCACCATGGTTCCATAGGAAATTCCATAAATAATATATTTTTCGATTTTTAGTTCATTGATAATGGCCAATCCATCTTTTGCTATATAAGTTGTGCTAAAAAAATTATCGGGCAATATTTCCCCTGGAATCTGATTGCAGCCGATGCCACGAGGATCCGTTTCGATCAGACCAGTTCCCGAGGGCAATCCAAAGGGTAAAATTGTGTCTTTGATCGATGTGCTTCCCGGCCCGCCAGGAAAATAAATTAAGGTCGGTTGCCCCGGATCGGCTGGTTTGTATCGAAAAGACAATTTAAATTTCGAAGAGTTTAAATTGTCTGGAAAATAAGGTCGCAAAATATGCTGAACATCGGAATCACTGCAGCTTTTGGCTGAAACAGTTTCCGCTTGCGCAAGCAAGGAAGAAAATCCGACAGCAACAAAAAGTAAATAGAGTTTGAATAATTTACGATACACCTTATACCTCAGCTGCTTAAGATCTTAGCCGAAGCAGGAAGCATTTTCAATCTTGCTGTTCGCTGCAGGAATTTTTTGCCTGTTAAACTTATCGACACAAATGCATGTCTTAATCTATGAACCGCGATGAAAATCTGTTGTCGAAAAGTTAGCGCTCCGAAAGTCTCAATTTTAATAATTTAGTCTGAATTTCTGGATACAAATCCGCAGTCCGGACCCTGTTTCTTTTTAGGTTGGTATTTGTATTGCTATAAATCATCTCGAGGTGGAGATGAAGCCGCAAATTGGATTTTCAACAAATGTTTTTGATAACCCATTTGATGTAGTCAGTAGTGTCAGCAGACTTGCATCACAATTTAATTTTATTGAACTTGAACTGGGCGAAGCTGCCGAGAGCGCCGTATACGATGCGTCCCCTGACGAGTACGCACGCATCGTCGATCGGATGATGGATTTCAAAAAACAAGGCATTGAAATTAGCATTCACGCACCTTATGTTGGCGCACCTGGAAATAATCTATCTGCGCTAGATTCCACTAAGCGCGATCAATCCATTGCTAGAATTAAGAAGTCGATTGATTTTGCTCAGTCCATTGGGGCTCGGCGTGTGACATGTCATCCGGGTTTAAGAAATAAAACATCCATTGATATTTTATTTCCAATTCTTTTGGAAAGCCTTAAGGAATTGGTCGCCTATGCCGAGGCTCGTGACATTATCGTCTGCGTAGAAAATATGGGGAACGAACGCCCGAACTACATAGTTTTAGACGTCGATCAGCAAATTCGAATGTGTCAACAAACGGGCGCTAAAATCGCACTGGACGTCATTCATTTGGGATCGTTGATCGCTGATGAAAATGTTCTTATCGCAGAAATTGAAAGACTTGCCCCTTATGTAGGAAACGCGCATATCGCAGATATGAACGTTCCCCATCATATCCATATACCTGTCGGTGAAGGAAATTTTCCTTTAAGTAACGCACTGGATGCGCTGGGAAAATATGGATACAATGGTCCTGCCATTATTGAAGAATTTGGAGGTTCTTATAAAGTGGATGATTACTTGAATTGCGCCATCGCATTTAAGGCTCAATATGAAAATTAGTTCTGTTTTTATAGATAGTTTCAAATCTGGATTCATTGCAGGACTTCCAGTCGCAGTTACTTTTATGACTTCGTTCCTAGCCGTCGGTACTTTTTTAGCTGATGCAGGTTTAAATATGGCTCAATCCCTAGTCATGACAATTTCGACATTTGCAAGTCCTTCGCAATATGTTGTTGCTGATGCGATTAAGCATGGAGCAACTTTGCCAATTCTTCTTATTGCTATCGTCACCGTGAACGCAAGATTTTTTGTTATGGCTGCGGCCCTTGTTCAACCGTTTCAAAAAACTTCAATCTTACAAATAATGATGGGCATCCCACTTCTGACTGCAACGACTTTTGCAGTCACCGTCAGTGAAAAAGAAAAAACCAAAACAGATGTATTCTATTTCTTCTTAGGTGTTGGTATTATCGGATTAATCGCTGCAGTTGCCGCAACCTATCTTGGACATAAGTTGCATAATAGCATTGATTCTCAATCAACAAAAACCTTTGCGATGATTCTACCATTATATTTTGCAGCGCAGATGTCTGTAGAATCGAAAGATAATTTAAAACTCGGAATTTTTTTATTTGGAACTTTTTCCGCTTTAATATTAGGTCATTTTTTAAGTGGTGGTGCACTGATTGTTCTGGGCGCTGTCATAGGGGGCGCTCTTGGAGTCTTCATTAAAAGGAGATTCGCATGAGCACCTCAACACTTTGGTTTGTTGTTATACTTTCTGGCGCAGCAACTTACATTATTCGAATTCTGCCGTTTTTTTTATTTCGTCTTAAGCCAATGTCGTCGGACCTTTCATCGTTTTTCGAATACGCATCGTATTCTTTGTTAGGCATCTTAGCAGGGCAAAATATAATTGAAAATGGTTTTACGCAGGCATCTTTTATTAGATTTGGTTTCTTTCTTTTAACCATTCTGATTTCTCGCCTTTCAAATCGTCCAGTTATCGTATTTTACGCAGTATTTTCTTTGTACTTCTTAACTGAAAAATATTTTTTAAATTAAGGAAAAAATGAAAAAGCCAGTGCTTGTAGTTCTAAATTCAGACAACCCAAGTAGAATCCATCATCTTGAAAAGGTAAGCAGTTATCGTTCCAGATTTAAAATTATTTTCGTTGTCGATGCCAAGACATCGATTGGTTCGCATCTTCCTTACTGCGATGAAGTGCTGCAGATTGGCGCAGGAAATCTGTCTGCTGAATTTGCATTATTAGCTGGCAAAATTGATCAACCTGCATTTGTTTTAAATTTATCGGAATTTATGGTTCCACTTCACGCACTTTTTGTTGAGCACTTTGCAGTTTTGGGATTGGGCATGGATCAGGCAGAGATCTCTCGAGATAAATTTAAAATGCGCGAATTTTGTAAATCTATAGAAATTCCCATACCCCAATTTATTCAAATCACCAGTCATAATTTAAATGAAGTTCATTCTTTTAAATTTCCAGTCATTTGTAAACCAGCGATGGGTGGCGGTTCGGCACTGGTAAGAAGATTTGATTCAGCAGAAGAACTTGAAAATTCTTTCCCGGAAATGAGTCATATTGCTGCGAAGATGTATGCGACGGATCCTATCGGCAGTCGAGCAGTTGTTCAATTTGGTGAGCCCACTTTTTTAGTGGAAGAATTAATTGGCGGCGAAGTGCTTTTTAAAACGGATTTTCCATATACAGTTGGTGAGATCAGTGTCGAATCTGTCTTTGACGGGGAAAATGTTCAAGTCATAGCTATTCACGACAAGCCATTGCCATCCAATGGACCCTATTTCGAAGAATTTATTTGGTCGACGCCATCGAGGATTTCAGAACAACTGCAACTTAAAGCAAAAAAATATGTGGAACGGATTCACAAGGCATTAGGCCCTGGCGCACTGGTTTTGCATACTGAATTCCGAACGATGAAAGATGACCTGGTCATTCTAGAATTCGGAGCAAGACTTGGCGGGGCGGCAGTTTATCGATCCGTATTGCATTCAACCAATATTGATATGATCGATGTTTTAATCCAGATTGGCATGGGCGAAAAATTGGATCGCAAACCACAAGCGCCCATTCCAACTATTTCTCATGCCCTTTGGGCCTCGCAGCCGGGACAGTTGCTTGAAATTGTGGATTTACCAGAGGGCTCTTCTAGTCCAGCATTTGTTGAAGTTTTAATGTTAGATGCTGTTGGAGACAAAGTTCAAAGATCTCCGACCAGCACAAGGGCTCACGGACACGTTGTTTATCAATCGCAACTTGGATTTGATTTCGTAGAGACGGAATTAATCAAAGCACTTAATTCTTGTTGGCTGCGCGTCGATGGGCAAATGCAAAAACCAGCCATGAGCAATCGGATATAATATGAATAACTTTTATAAAGAAAATATTTTAAATTCTTTTGTTCATAAAGCCCTGATGGAAGGAGCTATCGAATCACAGTCGATCAATCTGACTGCGAATGAAAACAGAATGAGTAAAACAGCTTCGGTATTTTTAAGCACAGGCGTCGAAGCACGCTATGAACTTAGTGATCCAGATGCACCCATCCCCCAGGAAAAATTCGAATTTAAGGGCGACCTTATGTATGAGAATCTTCCGGAAACCCGCAAACTTATTCGAGCCGGGATGGCTTCATTGCAACAGCAACTAGGGGCAGCGTATGTCGATGGCAGAGTACTTTCTGGAGTTCATGCAATGGAGTGCACAATCTTAGCTTTGACAGATCCAGGCAATTTAGTTTGGAGTCTTTCGCCAGATGGGGGAGGACATTTCGCGACTGGATTTATTGTTGAACGATCGGGGCGAAGATCTAAACTTTTAAATATAAACTCTGAAACTTTAGATTTAGATTTTGAACAAATTAAAAATTTATTGAAAATCGAAAAACCCAAGATGGTATTTATTGATCAATCTTTTTGTGTTCACCCATTTTCGTTAGGGCATCTTCGGGACATTCTTGGGGAAAAAACAATTCTTGTTTACGATGCTTCGCATGTGCTCGGGCTTATTCTTGGTGGCGTTTGGCCAAATCCACTTTCGATGGGATTTGATATTGCTCAAGCAAACACACATAAAACTTTTCCCGGCCCACAAAAAGCCATTATTGCAACAAAAGATGCTTCGCTGGGATTGAATCTAAAAGCAATGTTGTCCAAGGGTTTGTTGTCGTCTCAGCATACGCATCACACATTGGCCTTGGCCGTCACCGCCCTAGAGATTCAGAAATATGGAGCAAGCTATTCATCTAAAATAATTGAAAATTCACAAAGTCTTTCTGCATGGCTGGTCTATTATGGATTTCAGGTTCTGCGAAATGCAGATCAAGACATTGCTGGTCATATGATTTTTGTTCGATCAGAAACCACGGACGCCTATGAGATTTGCAAAGGACTATTAAATTTAGGAATTCGCACCAATGCGCGAAAAATGGGAAATCAAGTTTGGTTGCGATTGGGAACGCAGGAGGTAACTAGACTGGGGGCAACGGCTGTTGAAATGCAACTGATCGCCCGAATCCTATTTCACATCTGCAGCCATGAGGCAAGTGACCAACTTGTCGAGATGTCTCACTATTTGAAGAAACGATTATCGTCGGTTCATTTTAGTTTCGATGACTTAGAGAATTATGAACCCAGTTTTGTAGCCGCAGTC
>JBBQHD010000132.1:0-6965 GCA_038323665.1 Bdellovibrionales bacterium | reverse complement strand
ATATAAAAACATAAAAAAATTAATTTGAAAATCTTTGCTTATGCGCATTCACCCAACGGGTGAAAATGCAAATCTGCAGCAATACCTACAGCAGCAATCAATTCAGCAGGAAATCCTCGCGGCTATCCGCGGATTTGGGTCTATATGACCGCGGAACAAGAAATGACCATGATTGCAAAATTCGTGGAAATGAAAAACGTAGAATGGATCGAGCCCAACGGAAAATTGTATGCCGTTACAGAACCTAAAGAAGATCCAGTTGATGGCGACACTTTTATCCCCCGAGCAGTAGATACAGCTCCACAAGATAAACTTTGGGCATTAACAAAAATTCAAGCGCAAAAAGCTTGGGATCGCGCTGGCAACAAAGGATCTACGAACGTAACAGTAGCCGTGATCGACACTGGTGTTGATTATCGTCACAAAGAATTAGCTTCAAAAATGGTTCCTGGTTACAACTTTCGAGATAACAACTCGGATCCAATGGATAAAATTTTGTGGGATCCACCTCAAGGTCGAGAACCCAATGATGAAGAAAAAGCAAAATTGAAAAACCCAGGTCATGGAACTCATTGCGCAGGAATTATTGGCGCATCTGGAATTCTGCAAGGCGGAATGTCAGGTATGGCCCCAGGGATTAAAATTATGCCATTGCGATTCTTGGGCGAAGATGGTTCAGGAAGTTTTGATGCCGCTGTTCGCGCGGTTGATTTCGCAGTAGAAAAAGGCGCAAAAGTTATTTCTGCAAGTTGGGGAGCAGAAGCACCTGAATCAGCAGTTAAATCTTTGGTCGAAGCAATTCAACGAGCCAGCGCAAAAGGCGTTATCTTTGTTGCAGCGGCTGCGAATGCTGGAAAAAATAATGACGAAGTTGGTTTCTTTCCTGCAAATATTAATGCGCCTAATTTAATTTCGGTTGCCGCATCAAATATCGGCGATACAAAAGCTAGCTGGTCTAATTATGGAAAAGCTAAAGTTCACATTGCTTCTCCGGGTGTGAATATTTGGTCGACGGTTCCTGGTGACAAATATATGCAATTGCGTGGAACTTCCATGGCGACCCCATTGGTCAGCGGCTTGGTTGCATTCTTGAAATCACAAGATGACAGTTTAACTGGTGCGCAAATCAAAGCTTTGATGCAATTAACCGGAGCAAAAACTGCAGCAATTGAAACAGCATGTAATTGCCGTATTGATGCATTCACTTCGGTGGATTTTTTATTGAGCAACAAAATGTGGATTGTTCCTGCGGCGGCAACGATTGCGCCCAGCGAAGCAATTACTTTCGCGACGGTAAAAAATAAAGGTGCAGTTACTTACACATCTAGCAATCCAAGTGTTGTCACTGTGGACGCAGCAACAGGAGCTGCCAAAGCTGGCACTGCAGAAGGTGTCGTAAGCATCACTGCCAAAGATGCTTCGGGACAATCGATTACCTCATTGGATATTGTTGTGAAAACAGCAGGGACTGCACCCGGTGGTTCTTGTCCATACCCAGATCCAGCTATGTGTCAGTTGCTGTGCGCAATTGATCCAACGCAACCATGGTGCAACGGATTGGCTCACTAAATAAACTTTAATTAGTTTAGAATTGCAATGGGAGGCCTTTGGGGTCTCCCATTTTTTTTCCATCACGAACGGCCCAGTGACCGTTGACGAACACATGCACAGGCCAACCGGTGGTTTTCATTCCATCAAATAAAGTCCAACCACATTTGCTGGCGATCCAAGAATTTTCTATTAATTTTGTTTGATTTAAATCGACAATGGTTAAATCGGCATCAGCGCCGACGGCAATGCGACCCTTGTTTTTAATATTAAATAATCGGCGGGGATTTTCCGCTAAAAGTTCCAGAATTTTTTCGACGCTGATATTGCCCTTGTGAAATTCATTCAGCATCAAAGTCAGCATCGTTTGCACACCCACAAAACCGCTGGGGGATTCAGGATAGGTTTTGGCTTTTTCTTCCAATGTGTGCGGAGCATGATCGGAACCCAAAACATCCACGACCCCAGCATGCAGTGCTTTCCACAAAGCTTGGCGGTGGCGTTCATCGCGAATCGGGGGATTCATTTGCGCTTTGGTTCCGTAGCGATCGTAACATTCGGGTGCCGACAACAATAAATGTTGGGGAGTCACTTCGACCGACGCATTGTTTTTATGTTTCGCCAAAAATTCCATTTCATCTTGCGAAGTCACATGCAGGATATGAACCTGACGATTGGTTTTTTCCGCAAGTCCGACAATGCGCTGAACCGCAAGCAAAGCCGATTGCTCGTCGCGCCAAACTGGGTGCGAACGGGGATCTTTGGATTCCAAAGCAATGTGTTTGCGTTCGTTCAATCGGTTTTCATCTTCGGCATGAACGGCGGCACGTTTGCGGATATTTTTCAGCAGGGCTTCCAACCATTCATCGCGGTCCAAAAGCAAAGTCCCAGTGGAAGAACCCATAAATATTTTAATTCCGCAGCACGACGGATGATTTTCTAAACTGGCAATAGTTTGAATATTTTCAGGCGAGGCCCCGCCGTAAAATCCGACATTGACCCAGGCGCGGTTTTTCAAACGGTCGACTTTGTCCTGCATAAGTTCATAGGTTGTGGTGGGGGGTCTGGTATTGGGCATTTCAAATACGGAAGTAAATCCCCCCAGCAGTGCGCCGTGGGTTCCGGATTCCAGATCTTCTTTGTGAGTCATTCCGGGTTCGCGAAAATGAACCTGTGTATCGATAAGGCCGGGGAAAATCTGCAGACCCTTTGCAGAAATCTTTTCGGCAGCATCTTGCGAATGCAAATTGCCTATGGCCGAAATTTTGCCCTGCAAAATACCAATATCTAAAATTTCAGATTTAAACTTTTTAGTGTTTAAATCCCAAAGCCAACAAGTTCCTTCGGTCAAAATAAAATCCAACATGAAGGCAACGCTAGCATGGTCAAAGGCCGAGGAAAAGTTTTTGTTTTTAATGCGTTTTACGCTGCTTTAGTCCAGATGGACCCCTGGTCGCAATGTCTTAAGTCGGTCCCGGATTGATTCGTGGGGGAAGTGTTTTAGAATAAGGCAATGGCGGAATTTCTGCATTTTTTGAATGCCCATAATATTGCGATCGTCGAAATCCTTTTTGGCATCGTCATGGTTTTTGGAGTGCTGGAAATTTTTCGCATCTATCGAAGCAAAGAACAAACCTCGGAATCCCCAAGTCATGCGTCTGAGGTTACGGATTCGATCGTAAAATTAATTGAAGAAAAATTAAGTCCCTTAAAAAATTTAGTTGGTGCCCAGCCAGCGCCAGCCCAAGCCGGCGTCAGCCCAGCAGCACCCGGGCCAGCAGTTCCTGATCCTGGGCTTACGGTAGCACCAGCAGCAGCAGCAGCACCAGTAACTGTCAGTGAGCCCGTCGCGAATTCTGCCGTTGACACGACTTCTACTGAACTGCAGAAAATCAAAGACGAATTGGAAGTTAAGAAAAAAGAAGTGGAAGAATTAAAAATACAAGTCAGCAATGCCCCGACAGTTGTCGCAGCCAATGGGTCTGCTCAACTTACGGTGGGTGATGCAAAAATGATCGAAAATTTGCAGGCGCGATTGACGGAATACGAAATCATCAGCGAAGACTTGGCCGATCTTTCTAGATTAAAAGAAGAAAATGCGAATTTAAAAAAACAATTGCAGTCGGGGGAATCGGCGCCAGCTCCGGTTGCAGAAATTATTCCCGAGCCAGCAGAGGCGCCTCCGCTTGAAGCAGCCCCCTTAGTTGACGAACTAGAATTAGCAGCAGCCTTAGCGGAAGTTCCACTGCCGCCACCATCATCTGAAACGACAGAACCCGCACAAGTCGATGCCATTTCCGAAGATGACATCAAAGCCTTAGAAGAATCTTTGAAAAAAAGCGATGCAGCCTAAAAAATATTTTGTTTTTTTATTTTGTGTAGGATCTTTTTTCTCGCACCTTGCTATTGCAGCGACTGAAACTTCGGAATCTTTATTTCCCGCCAGCAGCGAACTTTCTGAACGCTGGTCGTCCTTGATGGAATTGCAAAAACAATCCAAAGAAAAAGCCTTGCCCGTTTTGGAAAAAGCTTTGCAACACAGTGAATGGTATATGCGCAACGGTGCTTTACTAGTGCTGGAAAAAATCGACCGCAATAAAGCCTTGGCCTGGAGTCAGAAACTTCTGAAAGATGCCTCATTGCTGGTGCGATCTGCCGCGGTCGATACGATTGGTAAAAATTTGCAGCCCCATCTGCGTGAAAAACTTTGGGAACAATTGCAAAGTAAAAAGAATTTCCGCGGGCCGCAGTCTTTGTGGATCCGGTCACAAGCGATTAGCTATTTGTCGGAACATCCGCAAAAAAATGAATTGTCGTTATTCCAAAAATTTTCCAATGATTCCGATTTAGCCGTGCGAAATATTGCCATTAAATCGGTGGGGCTATTGCGCCAAAAAACTATTTCTTTGCAGAAGCTTCCGCTTTCTTCAGAGCTGCGTTGATCAAGATTTCGCGTTCGATGCGGTAAAATAAAACCATTTCTTCCATGCCGTCGGATTCTTTGCTTTCGGCTTCGGAAAAGAAATCTTTTAAAACTTCAATTTTCTTTTCGATGGTGACTCGGGTGGATTCGCGGCCTTCGGTTTTGCCGCGAGCAAAAATAAACACCAGTTTATATCTTTGTCCGCTGTTGGATTTTTCTTTTTTTTCAGGGGGCGACCAGCCATCGACGGATTTTATGTATTCGGTTTCGATAAAACCAGAATCGGGATTTTCATTGGCGATGCTGTATTTCAAAGATGCATGGGTTGCCCGCCAAGCTTCTTCAAAAGTGGCAAATAAAACTCGCTGTTTACTGGCCACTTGTGCGGCTGGGCGTTTTTCAGATTCTGCACAGCCGAAAATAAAAATTGAAATGGCAAAAATGGATAAAATGTTTTTCACGTATTGCTAGCCCTTCATAAAGAGCCCAGCCATCCTAGCCAGGCCCAGATCATTACCCAAATTTTAAGGCCAATTAATTAAAATCAACAGAACTTTGTGTAATATGGGTGGAATTTTCCATCAAAGAACCTAAAGCAGAACTGGCTTCGGATTGATTCGCATAAAAAGTAACCATCCAACGCAAATTTTTTCCTTTAAATTCTCTGGGGACTTCAGGAACTTTCATAGTCGAGCTCCATCCGGCGGCATAAACTTCTAGAACTGGCAAACTTGCCAAAGCTTTTTCATTGCCGATGCTGTATTCAACCACTTCACTTAAAATGGCCGACATGCCCAGTTTATTCAGGCCGCGACTGTTTGGGACAGCCACTTTGATTCCAGAATTTGCCGAATAGGTTGGGACGGCAGACAAGGGCAGCAGCATTGGGGTTTTTTCTGATGCTGGTAAGATTGTTAGGCTTAATAAATTATTGGGATCTTTTTTATCCATAAAGGCTTCGCGTTTTTTTAAAACTCCTAAAACAAAAGGGGCTTCGTTGGGTTTGAAATTCATGCCGATTTGTCCCGGTGTTTCAAATAATTTTAAATCATTCGGGATTAAGCGATCTCGGTTTTTAGTGGCAGCAATCGCCATATAAACTTCATCTTGTGCAAATGTGGGTGACGAGATTTTCTTTTTTGCAGAAAAAGAAAAATCGGTGGTGTCTAAATCCATCACACTTTGGCTGCCGCGCAAAGTAACACTGCGAATGGCGCCCGATAATAGATTGAACTCATTGACCATTTGGAAAACTTTTTTGCCCGAGCGAATTCCATCCACAATAGTTTTAAATGGGAAACGACCTTGCAGGGCGACCATTTGGTGTCCACCAGACTGAGGAAAATAAAATCGATACTGAGGTTTTTCCAAAGTGATATTGAAAATATAACTTTCAGTTTGTTTGGGCATAGTGATGTTGCTGGGAACGGCAGCGTCGCGACCCATTACGGTGAAATGATCTTCCAAAGGCGAAACGGCTTTTTCAATTTGAAACGAAGCTAGATCTTTTTTCTGAATGGTTTCCATGACCAAACCAAAATCGATCAGGCCATCGCCGTTGACGATATTGTGTCCCTTGGTCACACCGGAAAGTTGAAATTTGGGAACTCCGATTTTTGCTTTTAAACTATAGGTCATAGCGCCTGGGGCTTGGTCCAACAAAGTTTGTTGAACGAAATTTTTTGCAGAAATGGATACGCTGGCTTTTTCGGTCCAAGTTGCGGGCACCGCGACACTGCCGGTTTCATCGGTGGTCACAACAGTTGCGCCGATGGCAATCTGTGCACCAGCAATGGCTTCGCCAGTTTCCGACACGACTTTTAGTCCGATATCTTCGGCGATTCTGACTTTGCCGTCAGGGGTGGGTTTTCCAGGTTTCTTGTCATCGGAACAACCGGTTAGTCCTAAAACCAATATTGATGCAATAAACGTGTTTGAAAATTTCATCGTTTTTCCCCTCCTTGAGATTTTTGATGAGCGATCCACGGCCGTGTGGATTTTGGTGCTTTCTAATATTGCAGTCCAGGGCCGAGGTCGGGTCAAGGTCAGGTGAAAATTGGGACTGCGATTGACAAGACCGAAGTCTAGGTTTTACTTTGCTTGCATGTGGTGGGGTAGCTCAGCTGGTTAGAGCAACGGAATCATAATCCGTGGGTCGGGGGTTCAAGTCCCTCTCTCACTACCATTAGTCAAGGTGTTCGAACACCCGGCGAAGGAATTTTTTGTGCGGTATTTCAAAAGAGATTTAGAGGCAGGCCTGGTGAGATCCACCAGGCCTTTTTTATTTATACAGTCTTTAGCGTTAAGCTCGTGATCATTTAATTCACGAAGATAGTGGATTTGGCCCACATGGTACCCAAATCCGCGGATAGGCGGCAAAAAATCAATGTTTCAAAATTTTGCGGAGAAAAAATTTAGGTTCGCATTTTTGATGCGAGCTTAAGGCCTTGTTTGGCCTTTTTTAAATCACTTCCATTCCCAAAAGTGGAGTTAC
>JBBQHD010000131.1:0-7026 GCA_038323665.1 Bdellovibrionales bacterium | reverse complement strand
GTCGATGCATTCAGGCAGCTTGGGCTAGAAACAGCGATTAAGGCCCTCAAAGCAGCGATCAAACAAAAGGGAAAAAAGAAAATCAGTCTTATCAAGCTTCAGGAATACGCAAAGAAACTTCGTTTCAAAATTGATCCTTATCTTTTGGCGGTGACAGCATGAATGAAACAGCACTTAAAGAACTTTTGAAAAGCATAGCTAAAGAAAAAAATATTTCTTTCAATGATGTGTGGAAGCAGCTTTTGTTGGAAAGATTTCTAGCAAGACTTTCACAATCTAGGTATCAGAATAAATTTATTTTTAAAGGTGGATTGCTTTTGGCGCAATATCTGGTGATTGGCCGCCAAACTGTTGATGTTGATTTTTTAATGAAGAAAATTAAAAGCAATACTGAATCCGTAGAAATTGTATTGAAAGACATTGTTGCTTTTGATCTTAAAGATGGGTTCAGTTTCGCATGGGACTCTATCGAAGAGTTATCGCAACCACATATGGAGTATTCTGGTTTCAGAGTGTCAGTTCATGCAGTTTTAGGAAAAATGAAAGATAAAATTCAAATTGATATTGGTGTCGGGGATCTTGTGACCCCAGTTGTAGAAAATTTTCAAGTATTTCGATACAAAGGAAAACCTATTTTTGAAGGGCCAGTCACGCTTATGGTCTACCCGGTGGAAGCTATTTTTGCTGAGAAACTTGAAACCATTATTTCAAAAGGTGCGGCGAACAGCCGGATGAAGGATTACCATGATGTGCTTTTAATGATCCGTGAAAAAAACCTTATGGATGTAAAAAAAATAAGCAAAGCAGTCGTCGCAACATTTAGTAATCGCGGCACGGAATTAAAACTTCCTGTCCAATTTGATGAGGTTTCTGTGATTAATATGCAAAAACTGTGGACTAATCATTTACGAGGTCTTAAGGATTTTAAAGAAAAATTAAACCTACCGAGTGAATTTATAAAAGTCCTGACTGAAATAAATATTTGGTTAAAAAACAATGGCATTTGAATCGTTACCATGCACTTCGAACCCGAACCAAGGTCTGGTTTCAAGTTAAGATTGTCTTAAGATGATTCGTTTTGTGTATTTTTTTGATAAATTAAGCAAAGAACTCAAGTCTTACGCCTAGAAGTCCGACAAATAAGGGTGAGTTCAATCCAATGCATAAGAACATTGGATGGGACAGATTAAATAAGTTTTAGTTTAAACAAGAAAAAGGAGAACGTATGAAAAAATTAATGAAATCGAACGCCGGCTTCTCGCTGGTAGAATTAATGGTGGTCGTAGCGATCATCGGTATTTTATCCGCAATCGGGATTCCGCAGGTTGCTAGATATATAGCAAAGGCTAAACAGTCTGAAGCGAAATCAAATCTTTCAGGTTTATATACTGGCAACAAAGCTTTATACGCAGAATTCACGGGTTATTCTGGCGATTTTGGTATCGTAGGTTTTTCCCCAGAGGGCCAACTTAGATATAATACAGGTTCATCAGGAGTTGGTGCCTGTATCGCTGCAAGCGGGGACAAAGGCTGGACCGGAGCACCTAGCACGAAATTTGCCACGGGCGGAGCCACTAATTGTGGGACAGCAACTTTACCTAATTGTGCAGATATCTCTGGCGGTGCTGACGTACCTGTGGGCGTGCCTCCAACAGCAGCATGCGCAGCATTTTTATTCGAAGCTAGTGGTGTAGTTTATGGTACTGCAAAGGATAAATGGACCATCGATGAAAAGAAAAACATAACTAATTCAGTTCCTGGGGTATAATCTTGCGAATTGTAAATTTGTTTAGAACCAAAAACAGCAGCGCTTTCGCTGCTGTTTTTGCGTTTGTGGGCATCGTAATATTAAGCCAAATCGGCATTCAGCCAAATCACAAAATAGCACCACTGCCACCTGCGCAAATTCAAAATTTTACTTTTGGTAATAGGGAATTGATGGCAGATAGTTTTTGGCTTCGTGCGATTCAAGATTTTGATTTCTGCGAAGAAAATTTAGCCCAGCACATCTGCAAAAACTCAGGCTGGCTTTACCAGATGCTCGATTTAGTTACTGATCTTTCCCCGCGTTTTCGAATGCCGTATGCGACAGGGGGGATGGCGCTCGATATTATTGTCGGGGACATTGCTGGCGCAACCAAATTTTATGATAAAGCGGTCAGGCATTATCCCAAAGATTGGCCCATTCTAGCCCGAGCTGCTTACCACTTTCTGTTCGAAGACAAAAACAACGCCAAGGCCGCGCGCCTCATGCAGCAAGCCGCCGCAAACGGAGCTCCTGTTTGGTATTACGCCCTGGCCGCCCGCACTTTCCAAAAAGGTGGCGAAACCGAAGTTGCTCAGAAAATGCTTGAACAGCTTTTGCAGGATCCGACACTGCCCCCGCAATTGATAGAGCGAATCAAAGCCAATATTAAAAATTGACATAAACCCACTTCGATTTGAAATTCCTCATCAGGGGGAATTTTTCATGAAATTTTATTTTCGGTTCGTGCTGCTAACTAGTTTGGTTTTGCCAATTATTCCGATTCGGTCTTTTGCTCAAGCCCAGCTTACGGCGCCGCCACAATTTGTAGTGCTGGCTTTTGACGGCTCAAAGAATAACGATATGTGGAAAGAGACTCGCGAATTTGCAAAAACAAACCAAGTTAAGTTTACTTATTTTATTAACTCGGTTTACTTTCTCGAAAATTTCCGTGCGAAAGAATACAAACCACCGCATGGTCTTGCTCCGGGTGCTTCGGCCATTGGCTTTGGTGGCGGTGCCCCGGATATCACTTTGCGCATTGCTAACGTCAATGCGGCGAAAAAAGAAAACAATGAAATTGCTTGTCATGCCTCGGGGCATTTTGATGGCAGCAACTGGTCCAGCGCGGATTGGGCGCAGGAATTCAAAGAATTTTTCCGTCTGCTGTTTGACTTAAAAGGTGGATGGGAAATTAAGCGCGAAACATTTATTGGTTTTCGTGCGCCGCAATTGGGAATTGGGCCTGGTCTGTGGCCGGCACTTGCAAAAATTAATTTTCGTTATGACACCAGCAAATCCGCTGCGCCGGAATTGTGGCCTCGGAAAAATTCGCAGGGCTATTGGGATTTCCCCTTGGGCGAAATCCGCATCGCTGGGACGGGCAAGCGCACACTTTCGATGGATTATAATTTCTATGTGGCGCAATCTCGTTTAAATCACGGCGAACCGATTCCCGAGCCGGGGCGGGCGGCCGAGTTTTCCCAGCAGATGTATGATTCGTATATGAATTATTTTAATAAAAATTATCGCGGCAACCGTGCGCCGATTAACGTTGGTCACCACTTTTCCAAATGGAATGGCGGCGCTTATTGGGATGCCATGCAAAGATTTGCAAAATCGGTTTGTCATCAACCCGATGTGCGCTGTGTGACTTATCAAGAATTGGCGGATTATATGGATCAGCAAAAACCCGAGCACTTGGCCAATTTCCAGGCGGGGCAATTTGCAAAGCCAGCGCAAATTTTGTCTTCTGAACTTTCTGTTCCAGCGATGAATGCTTATGATTTCAACGCGGAATTGCAAGTAAGTCTGATCAATGGAAAAGTGCAAACTCGCCTTACCGGTGCAGACGCAAAAATGCTAGAAGAAATGGGAACGCAAATCCACAGCCGATACGAAGATCAAACAGGCAGCGGCCGCCCCACACATCTGCATGTTGTCGCAGTATTGCAGGGCAAAGAAATTTTAAGCTCCACCCATGCATTGCAAAAAACTTTACGTGGCCGCACGGTTTTGGCCGCACAAAGTGACGAAAGCCGCGCCCTAAAAGGCGATCTGCCCGAAGCCCACGCTGGCGAGGATGAATAATCTTGCAGGCCTTCTTTTTGAAGCATTGACAGCAAAAGCTTCAAGATCATATTAAAACTTATGCCGCAAGATTATTACATTATTTTAGGAGTCGAGCGCGTCTCTGACGCCGACACCATTAAAAAAGCCTACCGTAAAATTGCGATGCAATTTCATCCCGACAAAAACCCCGGCGACGCAGCGGCCGAAGCCAAATTCAAAGAAGCCGCCGAAGCTTACGGAGTTTTAGGCGACGCAGAAAAACGTGCTCGTTACGATCGCTTTGGCCATGCCGCATTTCAAGGTGCTGGGGGTGGCGGCGGTTTTGGCGGATTTCAAAATGCCGAAGATATTTTTTCGCAATTCGGTGACATCTTTGGCGATATTTTCGGCATGGGCGGCGGCGGTCAGCAGCGACAAAGACGTTCGCGCACTGGTCCACAAAAAGGTGCCGATCTTCGTTATTTAACCGAGATCACTTTGAAAGAAGTTTTAACCGGGGTCGAACAGGATTTGGATTTTGAATCCGAAGTTTCCTGTGATTCTTGCGAAGGCAAAGGTGCCGAAAAAGGCAGCGAAGTTTCCACCTGTCCCACCTGCCAAGGTTCAGGGCAAGTGGTTCGCAATCAAGGTTTTTTTACCATGGCATCGACCTGCGGAACTTGTCGCGGCGAAGGCCAAGTGATCAAAAACCCCTGCAAAAAATGTAAGGGTCGCGGTCGCATTATGAAAAACCGAAAATTGCGCGTCAGCATTCCCGCGGGTGTCGACACCGGCACTCGTTTGCGCATCACCGGCGAAGGCGAATCGGGAACTCGCGGCGGACCCGACGGGGATTTGTATGTGGAAATTCGCGTGCGCGAACAAGAAAATTTCGAACGCGACGGCGACAATTTGCATTCGCCCTTAAAAGTTTCCTACGTGCAGCTAATTTTAGGAGCAGAAATCGAAGTCCCCACGGTGGGTGGAAAAGCGAAATTGAAGATCCCCCGGTCGACCAAGCCTGGAGAGGATTTGCGGCTGCCTGGCGAAGGTCTGCCATCCCTAAGGGGCCGCCGGCGCGGTGATTTATTTGTGCGTATCATTCCAGAATTCCCAAAAACTGTCTCAAAAGAAGAAGAAAAACTGCTGCGCCAAATTGCTGAAATTCGTGGCCTTTCCATCGAAGACGAAAGCCGGGGTCTGTTCGGAAGAAAAAAATAGTTTGCTCGCTTGACGTCGCGCAAACCGTCCCCACATTCAACTATGAATAAGGGAGATCTATAAAATGGCAAAAATTATTGGTATCGATTTAGGAACGACAAATTCAGTGGTCGCAATTATGGAAGGTGGCGAACCCAAAGTATTGGTCAACGAAGAAGGCGCAAGAACAACCCCATCGGTTGTGGCTTACACCAAAGACGGCGAAAGATTGGCCGGTCAAATTGCAAAACGTCAGGCAGTCACAAATCCAGAAAACACAATTTTTTCTTCGAAACGTTTTATTGGACGTAAATTTTCAGAAGTTCAAGATGAAATTAAACTCGTGCCTTACCATGTTGTCGACAAGGGCAACGATTGCGCTTTCAAAGTGCGCGACAAAGTTGTGTCCCCCGAAGAAGTGGGCGCTGCGATTTTGGCCAAACTTAAAAAAGTCGCCGAAGATTATTTGGGCGAGCCGGTCACAGAAGCTGTGGTTACGGTCCCCGCGTATTTCAACGATGCACAAAGACAGGCAACCAAAGATGCAGGACGAATTGCAGGTTTGGACATTAAACGAATCATCAACGAACCAACCGCCGCAGCATTGGCTTACGGTTTGGATAAAAAGAAAGATCAAAAAATTGCCATCTACGATTTCGGTGGAGGAACCTTTGACGTTTCCATTCTTGAAGTCGGCGACGGAGTAGTCGAAGTAAAATCCACCAACGGGGACACGCACTTGGGTGGAGACAATTTCGATACGCGCATTTTGGAATGGCTGATTGCTGAATTTAAAAAAGATCAGGCGATTGATTTGAAATCCGACAAAATGGCTTTGCAACGTTTAAAAGAAGCCGCTGAAAAAGCAAAAATCGAACTTTCAACAGCGCAAGAAACCGAAATTAATTTACCGTTTATTACTGCAGATCAATCGGGACCAAAACATTTACAAATTAAATTATCGCGGTCCAAGTTTGAACAAATGGTCGAAGATCTTGTTAAACGCACGATCGAACCTTGCAAAAAAGCCATCGCCGATTCTGGTTTGAAGACCTCAGAAATTGACGAAGTTGTTTTGGTGGGCGGATCGACTCGGATTCCAGCCATTGCCAAAGCAGTGAAAGACTTTTTTGGCAAAGAACCAAACCGAACTGTCAACCCTGACGAAGTGGTTGCAGTGGGTGCTGCGGTTCAAGGTGCGATTTTAGCTGGTGATGTAAAAGATATTTTATTGTTGGATGTGACGCCATTGTCATTGGGTATCGAGACTTTGGGCGGAGTCATGACAACTTTGATCGAACGAAACACCACAATTCCTGCGAAAAAAGCGCAAGTGTTTTCAACCGCGGCAGATAATCAGCCAGCGGTCGACATTCACGTGTTGCAAGGTGAAAGAAAAATGGCTCCTGATAATAAGACTTTGGGACGATTTGAATTAACCGGAATTCCAGCGGCTGCGCGCGGGATTCCTCAGGTGGAAGTGACTTTTGATATTGATGCAAACGGAATTTTAAATGTTTCTGCGAAAGATTTATCTTCTGGCAAAAGCCAACAGATCAAAATTACTTCGCAGTCGGGTTTAAGCGAAGCCGAAATTAAACAAGCTGTGAACGATGCTGCTGCCCATGCGGAAGAAGACAAAAAACGCACGGAAGAAATCAGCTTGAGAAACAATTTGGATAATTTGGTTTATCAAACTGAAAAACTTTTAAAGGACAATCCAAAAATTGCGGATGCCGATAAAAAATCTGCCGAAGACAGCATCGCTGCAGCTAAAAAAGTTTTGGAAAACAAAGAATCCGAAGCCGCTGCATTGAAAACTGCATTCGAAGATTTGCAAACCGTATCGCATAAAGTTTCCAGCGAACTTTACAAAAACCAAGCCCCCCCAGCTGACGGAGCATCTGCCGATGCCTCGGGCGCTGCCGGCGGCAACGGTGCTGGTGCGGATGGATCTGCAGCGGGCGGCGGAAAATCCGGCGACGATGTGATCGACGCAGATTACAAAGATGTAAATTAAAAATTAGGGT
>JBBQHD010000130.1:0-7143 GCA_038323665.1 Bdellovibrionales bacterium | reverse complement strand
CCTCGCAAACGAGTTTATTTTTAAAAATTGCGGACAATCCCAAGCAACAAATTAATCTAGAGTCCGTTGCTTCTGATTTTAGATATCAGAGAAATAAATTAAAAGTTTCAGCGGCCTATTTGGCCCTTACCAATAAAAAATATAATTTTTTAAATGCTCTGATAAAATTAGGCGCGGATCCAAATTATTTAGGCCAGGTAAATGATCCCTTTGATCCTTACAACACGGGTCGGCAGCCAGAACAAACAAGCGTTCTGCTTTCCCTCGTTTTGGACACGGGTTGGAAGCCCGAAGTGCTGAAATGGGTTTTGCAAAGCAACAGCATCAATATAAACAAAACCAATGATAAGTATGCACGATCCCCTGCCGAGTATTTGCTGTCAGCGCTTCGATCTAAAGATATCAGTGACACCATTAAAGAGTCCCTTCGAGTTTTGATCAAAGACCCACGTTTCGATAAAAAAATCTGGGCAGGTTTGGATAATGTCGATTACGGTTGCACACCATTGATGATGGCAACCAGGCAGGGTCTTCTAGACATTGCCAAGATCATTGTCGAAAATTCTCCTGAAAAATTTCAATCTAAATCTTGTAAAATAGAAGCGAATGAGGGGCCCGAGAAATACGAAATCAATAGGTATGACCAAAACCCTCTGCAACTTGCAGCAGCTTTGGGTTTTCAAGATTTAGTGGCATTTTATCTTACGCACACAAAAATCCCGATTAAATCTCCTGAAACAGCCGTGTCGGCTTATTTGCATGCTCTTATCAACCATCAATATGAAACTGCGTTTCAATTACTTGATTACGGGTATACGGAAGAATTAAATGTAAACCATTCGGCTTTGAAAAGAATATTCCCAAAATCGATTTTAATATCCACCGTTTTAGAAAATGATATTCCAAGAGTGCAAAGACTGTTAAAAATGCCCCAGCTTGATCCAAATGTTGGTGGAAATTTAGAGTCGGAATCTTATGGCGAAAACTATGGCCCTCCGCTGCTGCAGGCCCTGCAAACAAAGCATCTAGAAATTGCACGGCTGCTTTTAAATCACCCCAAACTTTTGCCCAGTAAAAATTTAGTTCCACTGCTTTCCGAGCCAAACAGTGCGAACGAACCAATTTCTCCCTATGTAAAAATTCTGCGTGATCGATTTAAAATTACCTCACCAGAAGATCAAGTCATTGCCCATAGATCTGCACGAATTTTCATCGAAGATCATTGGGAGACCTCAGAAGTTGTTCTGCTTTTCAATAAACCAGGTTTCGATATTAACTTCTTAATTTCTGGGTTTGGTGAAAAGGAAAAAATACACGACGGCGACAATATTCCAAACACAGTTTTAAGTTTTGTGTTGGCCAGAAAAGCACTGCCCGTAGTTTTAGAAATAATGAAAAATAAAACCCTGGATCCTAACAAGGGCTTCCCGCCATTGCTGGCATTACTTTTCTTAAATTCTCGTTACGACGCAGAAGTGCCTAAATATCAAGAGTTGCTACAAGCTTATATTTCCCATCCGAAAACAAAATATGAACTGCCGGGCTGGCAGAAGTTAAGCTTTTTCGATTATCTAGCGAAAACCAATAACAGCGCTTATATACTTTCCCTGCTGCTGACGACAAAGTATGCTTTCCCAAAAGATAAACAAAAAATGATTTATGAAGCAAAAAATGCTTTCGGTCGCAGGGATGGGGCTCGATATGCTTACTTAGATAAAATGTTCAATCATCCTTCGTTTAAACCGGTTACTCAGTGGGCTGAAAGCCTTTACGATGTAGATTATTCGGATAGTTACGAAATGCCGCCCTATGTCTCCTTTATTAAAAAATGGGGAACTCAATTGGGCCTGAATGAAAAAGGCAATCAACATTCCTTATTGGTAACCGCGATTCAAAGAGGGGAAAAAGAGCTTTTTGATTATTTAATTGCACTTCCAAATATAAATTTGGACAAAACAATGCATGCCTTATGGTATACGCAGAACAATTACTATTTTGATAAAATCTTAGAACGTTTGGTGGCCAGAGCAAACCCCGCAGAAGTTTTCGAAAATTTTGCGACTTATCTTTCCGAGCAATTACATGATGCTAAACTTTCTGAAAATCAAATTTACCGTATGAATGGCTTGCTGAACAAAGTGAAGTCCCTGGACGGTTTATTCCAGCAGTTGAATTTAACTGATGTTCCAAGTTCCTATTTCGCCCAAATTGCGAATTGGCAATTGGACAATCTAAGCATTCGAATTTTGCAAGAAGACAGAAGTTTAGGTTCGACGAAAGATTTCGGTTCCACGATGAAGGATCGAATCGACCGCAAACAAAAGGAAATCATTACTTTGCTGGTGCAAAAAGGTTTCGATTTAAATCTGTCACCAATTAATTTAGCATGGGCATCCAATACGACAGCCATGGGTTATGCAACCGGAATTCGCGCGGCAGATATGATGGAGTTTTTGCTCAGCCTTGGTGCACAACCGAATGCCCGCGAAGATTTTCATTCCCCGTTTAAAATTGCAGCCACAATGGATTGGCTTGAGGGCGCTGATTGGCTTTACAAACATGGCGCGCATCCAGATGCTAGGTCCAAAGGTGAAACTGCATTTATTGTTGTGGTAAAAAGCGGCTTAGCCAGAATGCTTTCCTATTTGATTGGTTTAAACGCGGATCCAAATTCTGGCGGCTCTCCCTTAATTTACGCGATTTCTGCTCAGAACGATGTCATCGCCAATATGCTTTTCGAATACGAAAAAACTGATTTCAATCTGGAGGATTTTGCAGTTGAAGGTTCGCGACGAACCCACCCACTGATCGAAGCCGCACGCCTAGGGCGAAAAGACTATGTCATCAAACTTCTGAGCAGACCCAGCACAATTAAAAATGCGAAAGACACCAGAGGTTACACAGCCATCGATTGGGCAGCCAGCGGAGGATTTTACGACATCGTCGAGCTTTTAAAATAAGAAAAAAGGTGCCAGGTCCTGTTTCTGGAAGCGGTGTTTCCAGAAACAGGACCTGGCACCAAATTAAACCGCAGCGAATCCTTTTTCCAAATCGCGGATTAGATCCGCAACATCTTCGACGCCAACCGAAAGACGAATCAGTGAATCATCGATTCCCAAAGTTTTTCGATTTTCCGCGGGCACAGAGGCGTGAGTCATAATCGCAGGATGGCAAACCAAAGATTCAACCCCGCCCAAAGATTCAGCCAAAGAAAACAGCTGCACATTTTCAAGAAAACTGCGCGCAGCCGTCATTCCGCCTTTGATCCAAAAAGTAATCATACCGCCACCACCGTGCATTTGTTCCTGGGCCAACGCATATTGCGGATCGGATTTCAAACCGGGGTAACGAAGTTTTTCTACCTGCGGATGTTTTTCTAAAAATTCCGCCACTTTCTGAGCATTAGCTGCGTGGGCTTTCATTCTAAGCGGCAAAGTTTTCAAAGATCGTAGCATCAAGAAAGCATCAAAGCTTGAGGCATTGGTTCCCAAAGAATTACTTAGGAACGCAATTTTTTCTGCCAGTTCAGATCGATCGGTTGCCAAAAATCCGCCCAAAGTATCGGAATGACCGCCAATGTATTTTGTTGCCGAATGCATAACAATATCTGCACCCAATTCAATCGGGCGCTGAAAATAAGGACTCATAAAAGTATTATCGACCACCGAAATAATTCCGCGCGCTTTGCAAACAGCCGCTAGCTTTTTTACATCAATCAATTTCATCGTTGGGTTGGTCGGCGTTTCAATCCAAACCAATTTTGTCGCTGGAGTAATCGCCTTTTCCAAAGCACCCTCTGCCGTCAAATCAACATAAGAAAATTTTAAACCTGCAGGATCAAAAACTTTGGAAAATAATCTGCGCGTGCCGCCATACATATCATCACCGCAAACAACATGATCATCTTTGTTCAGCATATGCAAAACCGTGGTAGTCGCTGCACAGCCGGTTGCAAAAGCGTAACCAAATTTTGCACCTTCTAAACTTGCCAAACAATCCTCGTAAGCCTGCCTGGTTGGATTTTTAGTTCGACTGTATTCATAACCCTGATGCACGCCCGGGGATTTTTGCACATAAGTGCTGGTTAAATAAACCGGAGTCATAATTGCGCCGGTCGAAGGATCTGGCGCTTGGCCTGCGTGAATCGCGCGGGTGCTGAATCCTAAATTTTCTAAATCTTTTTTCATTGGGGATACTCCTCGTCGACAAAGACTTCGCGGTTAAAACTATTTTTAATTTCTGATTGATTTAAAAATCCATTTTCCTGCATCCATTGATCGTTGAACGCTTTGCTTAGGTAAGCACGACCACTGTCGGGGAAAATCACCAAAATTTTTGCTGGTGTTTCTAATTTCTCGGCATATTTATAGGCCGCAACCAACGCAAGCGCGCACGAAGGTCCCACGCAAATGCCTTGTTCAAGCACAAGTTTTCGCACTTCGCCGAAGGCTTCTTGATCATTTACTTGCACCATCGCATCCATCAAATTCAACCGCACATTATCGGGAAGCATATCTTCGCCCACACCTTCGACCTTGTAAGGCGCAGGCGGTGTCACGATTTTTTTGTGGTAAAATAAATCATACAAAATACTTCCCACCGGGTCCGCACAGACAATTTTAATGTTTTTACTTTTTTGTTTCAGAAAACTTGCGCAACCAGACAGTGTTCCGCCCGTTCCCATTCCGCCCACTAAAACATCAATGTCTTCTTCCATCTGTTGCCAGATTTCGGGTCCTGTTGTTTGTTCATGAACTTTGAAATTATCGGGATTGTGATATTGATTGGCATAAAAAGATCCCGGAGTATCTTTGGCAATGCGCAAAGATACTTGAATGTATCCGCGTGGATCTTCCGGATCCACCGAGTTCGGACAAATCACAACTTTCGCCCCATACGCGCGCAAGATAGCGCGCTTTTCAGTAGAAACTTTTTCTGGCATCACAAAAATACATTTGTATCCTTTGACCGCTGCTGCCATCGCTATTCCCAAACCTGTATTTCCGCTGGTGGCTTCGACAATGGTTCCGCCAGGTTTTAATTCCCCGCGTTTTTCTGCACCCGCAATCAGTGCTTGGCCCAATCGATCTTTGACCGAGCCGCTTGGATTTAAATACTCAAGTTTAGCAAAGAACTGATGTTTTTTTAATTTTTCCGGGCTTTGCAGACGAACAATCGGTGTCTGGCCAACTAAGTCCAGAATATTTTCAAAACGTGCTTTTTTCATAACCAGCCTTTTTCAAATGTTGAGGGAAATTCTTTAAAACTAAAATCATTATGTCTTCCAAAGATCCTTCGTCGGAAATTTTTAACTGCTGACAAAGTTTTTTTACTTTGGCGATTTGCGGTTTTTCCAAGGTCAGCTCGGTGATTAAATTTTCCCATTGCGATTTTTTCATAGCCAAACAGTATCAAGAAATATTTATAAATAAAAGCTTGGCTTTAAAAGCGAATTTGATCCAAAAGCGGCCCCAAACCTAGGATAACAAGTGCGGGAAAGATAAATAGTAACAGTGGAATCAGAGCTTCAAAGGGCAGACGCACAAGTCGATGTTCTAATTGTTGCAGGCTGCGGACTTGAATTTCGTCTTCAAAGGACTTAAGGACGGAATAAATTGCTTCGCCTTTTAAGCCTTTTTCGAAAATATCTAATAATAGACGCAGTTCGAAAGAAATATTTAAGTTAGCCTTTTGTGCTTTGTCTAAACTAAGCCACCAGTCCTGCATCTGAGATTGAAATTTTTCTTGCGAACGAGATTGGAAAGCCTTCGACGCAAAATACTCACGCAGTGCTGCGCGAGTCGAAATTCCGGCTTCGATCGCCTGACGGACACACCAAATCAGTTCCAACAATGGATTTATACCTTCCATTTTATATTCCTGCCCAATCTTAGTAAAAAGATTTGTCCCACCGCAAATAATGTCAGTGCCAAACAGATTCTGGAAATGTTCAGCGGCTGAAGTTGTAAATTCCAAAACAGCAGTGGCAGAAACAAAAAACACATAATTCCAGCCTGAATGCGGGCCTGCAGCAGCATTTGACTCGACTTCTGTCGAAATCTTTCGCGCATGATCCAGTCGGACTGATAAATTTTGATTTCTTCCTGAATTCGGTGCGGTCGTGCCGATAATTTAACAAATTGAGTGCGCACAAGCTCCCAATCTGGATCAGAAAGGCCGTCTTTTGTTTCCCAATCCAGACTATGGACAATTTTTTGCAGCTGTTTTTGCCGCGCCAAATTTGGATCCAAAATGAGCTTCTGCAGAGCCGGTCGAAAACCCATTCCAGACAGAACCAACATATATAAATTTTCATACATCAAGGGAATGCTTTGCCGTAGGAACCGCACCTGTCTTTGTTTTGCAAGAGATTGATAAATTGCAATCGCAAACAAAACGAACAGAAAGATTAACCAAATAATTTTAAGTTGCAGCGAAAAATAAATAAAAATAATTTCAATAAACAGGGATAAAATTAAAAAATTTTTAACTCGGACGCGATTCATTTGCGGCAATGTCCGCAAAACTAGAACAATTCCGAATATCGAAACAAAAAAACTTGTCAGCTGCATGAATTTCCCCTGAATTAATTTTCTAAACACATGTTTTGCAAAATGCGTGCACACTTTTGCGAAAAAATCCGAAACGTCCGAAAAATAATGTTGACGTGTCGGATTGATCTAGGAACACTAACTTTAAGCAGAGTTACGAAAAGTAACAAAACGAGTTAAGTAACAAAATTTGCATTTCAAAAAGATGCAATAAAAACAACAGGAGGCAACCATGGCACGCAAGAAAAAGAAAAAAGCAGCTAAAAAAACAGCTCGCAAGACTAAAAGAAAAGCTTCTAAACGTAAGAAGTAGTTTTCTTTCTCGTTGAACTTATAACGAGATATAAAGCCTTTTGTTCACCACAAAAGGCTTTTTTTATTTGTACGAATGGAATTTAGAAGAAGTATTTCATGCCGACAGCAACTGAAGGCAAAAAGTCAAATTTACGAATTGGTACTAAAGCCTGTACCTCTGAAAAAATCGCAGTCGTTTGATATTCTCCGGCAAATGGGAAAACTTCGATCCCCCCAGCCGCTTGCATAAAATCCAAAGAAAATGAGTCTGAATTTTTCTCTGAATCATTTAAAACGT
>JBBQHD010000129.1:0-7179 GCA_038323665.1 Bdellovibrionales bacterium | reverse complement strand
GCGGATTAATTTTGCCTATATTCTTCATGTTGCCAGCATCCTTGTTGGTTTTTTTGTTTGTTTTGCAAAATTATCAAAACAACCGCAAGTGAAGCTGGCAACTACTTGTTTTTTCTAGGATTTAAACCGGACGGCTCTGACCCCGCCTATTTCCACGAGAACTAATTCCCCGTGAAAATAAAACTAAACTTGGCGCTTTTAGGAAGAGAAAAACTACGTCAAATATTATTTAACTTTGACGCGGCTGTGTTGATAATAAATTAAACAAACATTATTTAATTCACTTTATGAACATAAACTTTTTCTTTGAACGGCAGTAAGTGAAGTGCACCCGTACGCTCCCACGCTAGCTAGCGCCGATCGAACCAGTCATGTTTTTGATTCAACCCTAAGCTCAAACCAAACCCAATTGGGGTATTACCGCCATCGGCAGCAATCGACTTGTATTCGATTTCAAATTTCTCGCAGTTCGTAGCGCAGTAAATATTTTCACTATTCAGCAGTTGGGCCTAAGTTTTGCAAATTTGGCCTGATTATATTTTTATAAACTTACAAATCCTGTTTTACTTTTCAGACCTCCGCGGGGCCTGGATGGCCCGAGCCGCCTATTGGCGGCGAAAGCGGCGAGGCACGGAGGCCGTGTCTGAAAAGTAAAACAGGAATTGTAAGTTTATAAAAATATAATCAGGCTAAATTTGAAAAAACTTACTGCGCGACGAACTGCGAGAAATAAATATTTTTAACTACACCCACATTCAGCAAGTGATTGATTTCTTCGGTAATCTGACTTTTCAACAGCAGTTTGCCTTGAATGGTTTCGACTTCGCTCCACTGTCGGTCACCGACTAAGGAAATAATTCTGTCTTTGGCGCGAGTGCGGTTTTCCATATTGATGACTTCTTCGTAACCTTCTTTGCCCAGCATTTCCAAATTCACGATGATTTGCACGGTTCGTTTGGGCTCGCCTTTTAAGTTAATGGTAAAAGTATCCATGGTGAAAATAAACGGAGCCAAATCTTCTTGCGGCAGCGAGGCCAATTCGCGCTCGAGGCGTTCTTCGGTAATCTTGGGCGTTTCCCATCCCAGGGTGGACAGATAAATGAAATACATGCCTGTTCCCAATACACTGAAGTTTAGAACAGCAAAGATGATAGGCAGAAGTTTCTTTAGTTTTTCCATACATATAGCTGATCGGCGACTCGGGCCAAAGTCTTAAGACCGAAGTCCTGGAAATTGAACTTTTCTTTGAATCCCGCCGAAAATGACGAAGATTTTGACGCTGTGAAACCTGGTCAAATGCAAATACCTGTTTTATTCTAAATGGGTGATTTCATCCCTGTTTCTGATTCTCAATTTGAGCTTTGCCCAAACCAAGCCCGTCACCGAGGCTAAGACTTTGCCGTCGGCATTGTTGCAACTGTCTGCAACCGAAGGCTTTTCTAATTACGCAATCTTAGTGGATAAGAAAAAGCGCACTTTGCATATTTTCGAACGGGACGGAAATTTAATCAAACCCACCCAAGAATTCCCCACCGATATCGGCAAAGAAGTCGGCAATAAATCCAAGGAAAATGATTATCGCACTCCAGAAGGAATTTATTTCTTTCAACAAATTAAACGTCCACCAGAAATTCCTTTTGCACTTTACGGAAAAATGGCTTTCACCACTGACTACCCAAATCTTTTCGATCGCCGTCAGAAAAAATCAGGTTCAGGAATTTGGCTGCACGCCATTCCGGATTCGACTCCGCTGACAAGGGGATCGCGCGGTTGTGTTGTGGTTCGCAATCACAATTTAGATAAAATAGAAAAGATCATTCAATTGCGACAGACGCCTTTGATTATTTTAGATGAAATTGAATTTTTGACCGAAGCCGAACACGCTGCCAGAAAAAACACCGTGGTGGATTGGGTCAACAACTGGAAAAAAGCCTGGCAGTCGCAAGACACCGCCGCTTATTTAAAATTTTACACTGATGACTTTTCAGCCCCTGGATTTAAATCTTTAAAAAGCTGGAGCAAACACAAAACCAGGCTTGCTAAAAATTATCAAAAAATCGCCGTCGAGTTGGAAACTCCGTCGATTTTGCGCGACAATTCGGAATTGATCATTCGCATGTTACAAAAATACACTTCTGATAAGCATACGGATTATGGAGTCAAAACTTTATTCGTAGTGGAAAAAGATAAGGAATTTAAAATCCTGCGCGAAGAATGGACGCCTTCGAATCCCAAAGGCGATCTGGCAGCACAATCAGCAGCGGCAGGCCCGACTGCTGAAACTCAGTAAAATATTTTAAACAGAATTAGTGCGAATCGCTGTCGTCTTTTGTATCAACCATGCGTTCAAGATCCACTTTGTCTTTTAAATCTGGCAAATCTTGCAACAGTTTATTGTATTCTTCTTGGGTAATTTGATTGTTGGCCAAATTCCATTCCAACAAACGGCGATCATACTTCAAATTCTTCATGGCTTTATCTAAAGACATTTCGGGCTTCCTTTTCTTGAACGGGCTGTCTGGGTATTAATTCCAGTAACGGGGTTCGTTTTTACGGCGTTTCTCTTCATTGTTTACAACAAGTCGTAAACTTCTGCCACCCGTTTTTTGCTGGCGATTTTGTTTCCAGCCCATATATTTGAAAATTATGTATCCAGCCAGCAGGCCGCCGAGATGGGCCAAATAGGCCACGTCGGAACCGCGTTCGCGCGTAGTCAGCAAGGATGAAAATTGCACAATCCCCATCAGCATCACGAAATATTTCGCCTTCATGGGGAAAACCATCATAAAGGCCACGGGTCTTTCGCCAAAAGTGATTCCATAAGCCAACATCAGACCGAACAGAGCACCCGACGCACCAACAACAGGTGCATACATGGATTCACTTAAAAAAGTGGTAAAGTTGCCAAGCAATGCGACCGTGATAAAATAAAAAATCCCTGCGCCAATGCCGCTGCCCAGGTAAAATAAACTCCAAGTTTTTGATCCCCATCGTTCTTCTAATTCCGAACCAAAAAACCAAAGGATAAGCATATTAAATAAAATATGCGAAACCTGCAGCGAGTGTAAAAACATATAGGTCACAAACTGCCACACCGAAAAATCGTTGATGATACGAATCGGAGTCAGCGCAAGAGAAGCTGAAATCACATCGGATTTTAAAACAAATCCTTCCAGCACAACTTGCACTACGAACCAAACGGCAATATGTAAAATCAGAAAAAATCGAACAGCTGGCGTCAGCGTAGGAATCATTTTTGAAATGCCTTTCGAAGTTTGGAATAGGTCTCTTCTAATTCTTCCACAACGACTTTCGTTCGTGCAATCAATGGAAAGAAATTTAGATCCCCAGACCACCTCGGAATGGCATGTATGTGAATATGATCAGGAATTCCCGCACCGGCAGCTCGACCTAAGTTTAGGCCAATATTCAATCCGCCGGGTTTATAAGTTTTTTGCAGGATGCTTGTGGCTTTGCGGACTGTTTCCCACAAATCTGAACTTTCCTTTTCCGACAGATCGGCAAGATCGGCAATATGGCGAATTGGCAAAACCAAAATATGCCCGCTGTTGTAAGGAAATTTATTGAGTAAAACCATAGTGTATTTACTTTTATAAACACAAAGTGATTTGAAATTAATTTTATTTTCCGCGGCCAGACAAAAAACGCATTTTTTACTGCGTGCTTTTTTGCGCAAATATTTTTTTCGGTTGGGGCGAAATAAAACTTGTTGGTTCATGGCAAGCGCTTTCAATCAAAAGTGCCAGGCATAATCATCATCGGGCGATTCAGACCGCGTATTTTTAATAAATCTTTTGCACCCGAGATCAATGCATTGACTGGATCGCCACCTTCTTCGCCAAATTCCCAAAAGTTTTTTCTGGATTTTGGAACTTCAAACAATTCATAATTTTTTCCAAGGCCAGCTTTTTCTGCGGCCCAAGTGATGGCGTCTTCGTAAGTTCCCGTGGCATCGGCGAATCCCAGCTCAACCGCCTTATTGCCAGTGAAAACACGGCCATCGGCGTATTTGACCATCACATCATTTTTCAAATGACGACCATCCATCACAGCTTTTTTAAACTGTCCGTAAACTTCGGTGATCATATCTTGAAAAAGCTCTCGTTCGTCTGCACGCATCGAACGGTATTCAGCGCCCGAGTCTTTGAATTTTCCCGAAGTGATTGAATACATATTTACCTTGGCAAAATCATAAAGTTTTTCCAAATTTGCAAATTGCATAATCACGCCGATCGATCCGACCATTGCACCCGGGGCCACGATAATAAAATCGCAAGCTACGGCAGAATAATAAGCACCACTGGCAAGCAACCCCGTCGACACACAAACAATGGGTTTTTTGGTTTCATTTTTCAAACGCAAAATTTCAGCATGCACTTCTTGCGAAGGACCCACCGCACCGCCGGGAGAATCGATGCTGATCACGACGGCTTTGATATTGTCGTCTTCGCCATATTTTTTTAAATTTTTTAAGAATTTTCTGCCGTTCATAATCACGCCATTTAATTCCAAATGCAGAATGCTATTCTTAACGGCGACACGGTCTTCTTCCGTCGCAAAAAAACGATAAGTTTTGCGCATCAAAAAAAGCAGACCAAGGAAAACTAAGAAAACAATTAACAGACGAGTCCAACGGCTTTTCAATTCAGACCTCTTTCAAAGAAATGGTTAGGCTTCATTGTATAGAATGGCCGCAAGCCAACTCAATCTCGTCGGGGGAATTACATATTCCTGCCGCGCGGCATCAGCCTACTTCCGCTTTCTTTCGCGCATTTGCAGATAATTTTCGAGGGCTTGCTTACTGGACTGCCAGTTTTCAAGACCGCGCAAGCTGATCTTTGCCAGCTCTGACTGAAAGCTCTTTCCACTGTTTAAAGATAAATCTTCACAATTTTGGGTTCACGATTTTGACTCAATTTGAGATTTGGCCCGTTTTTCGCAATAGAAATGCTTCAATGATTAAACTAAGTTTATTTATATTATTGATTTATTCTTCTGCGGGGAATGCATCGACTACAGCGAAAATTTGTAGTCAGCTCTATTTGTCAAAACCGATCGACATGCACGTCGCCACCGAGGCCGAAATTCGAAGAAAAAATAGCATTTTATTAGGATTGCTAGGCGTGGACGGGAATGACTCTAGGCCTTTCGGTTATGCACGAGATGCTTGGATCGAAATTCCAAAATTGCGCAGACAGCAAGAAAGCTTGGATTTAAACAGCAAGAAATTAAACAAGCAGCAGCTACAGGATGCACTAGATGACTTCCAACGTGCTTTAGTAAAAAAACATTTGCTTCCAAGTTTGAAAGAATTTCGCGCCAATGGCGTGAATGTGCGCGGGCATTTCACCATAGACCCGGCCGGTTCCTTCCTTGCAGATATTATGAACTCGGATAGATCAAAACGATTGCGAATCGGGGAAATTGTTATTTTACCGGAAGGTGATCATTGGCTGAACCGCAGGGCCAAAGAATATATGGAAAAATACGGAATTTTACTTACCTATGATCCCATCAGCAAAGCCCCACCTGATTCAGCAACGACAGCCTATTATGAGTCTGCAAGACAGCGAATCACCCTAGTAGATCTGTGGCTGTCAGAAGGCGCAGAAAATTTTAAAGCCACCCTAGATCACGAAGAAGTCCATGCCGCTTACGATCAACGAAGAAGACAAGGGGAAAATTCGGAAGAATTAAATTTGCTGTCGATAGGTCTTCTTGATCGATCGCAAAAAAATAATCTCAAATACAATCGCTACGTTGCAGCAGAAGAGCTGCGAACATTTTTTAATAGCTTCTTTTTCAGTCTGGAAATCCTTATGTCTAGTTCTGACCGCACAGATAACACATTGTTAATTTCTGCATCAAACGAACTGACGGGATCACTTTCTGGAATGAAGCACATCAGCGGAAGCATCTTGGAAAAAATTTCGAAAACCCAGACAAAGTTTTCGAAAGGACAACTGACTATTACCTACGAACAATCTCGACAAAATTATTTTACAACACCAACAATTACCGTGCCTTTTTACAAATCTGCAAATAACCCAACATTACCGGGCAAATTTTTAGCCGAAAATTTATCTAAACTGCAAAAATTTACCACCGACTATCTAGCATTCAGCATCCAAATTTCAGAACTTATGGCAGGCAAAGAAATCAATGCTCAATTGGCATCGCAGCTGATGGTTTTAACCCAGCAATTTATTGCAGATCACAAAGATATTTGGCCGGAAAAAATTAAGTAGTTTCATTTTGTCATTGCCTGTTTTTTATATTAACGTTTTGTTATATGAGCATCACCATCCAAGAACTGCAAAAAGCAACTAATTCACTCAAAATATCCCGGGATCTTCTGCTGCATGCCATCCAGAATGAACCTAAGAATATTGAACTGCACAAAGCTTTAAGAGATGCAGGAATCCAACGCTTTGAATTTTGTATCGAGCTAAGCTGGAAAACAGCAATTAAAGTATTGGGCTTGGAAACCAAAGCACCTAATCCTGCAATCCGAGATATGGCTCAGAATAAATTAATCGACGATCCCAATATCTGGTTTGATTTTCTACTGGCCAGAAACAAAACTTCTCATACCTATGACGAGGAAGTCGCAAAAGTTGTTTATCTTGAGGTTGAAAAGCTTTTGCCCGAACTCGATAAACTCATTTTACGTTTACAAAAATTAAAATGAACTACGGACTAACTGACGACGAGTTAAAATTTCTTTTGGAAAAAATTGTCGAACCATTAAAAAAGCACAATGCTAAGGTTTACCTTTTTGGTTCGCGGGCGAAGAATAAGCATTCCAAATTTTCAGATATTGATCTTGTTTATTATCCAGACAAGAATAAACAGATTTCTTCCAGCGAAATATATTTACTGCTTATGGAAGTAGAAGATTCAAAATTTCCCTACAAGATCGATCTTGTAAACTACGAAGAACTTGCAAAAAACTATCGACAAAATGTCGATCAAGAAAAGCTACCACTTTAAAAGCTACTTCACTACTTGCACAAATACCGCACTAAAATTGAACAGCATTATAAAAATCGGAAGCACCTGTTTATTTCTCATTTACTTCCCCGCCACAAATAAAAAAAAAGCCGGTCGTCCTTTCGAACGACCGGCTTGAATTAAAAAGTTTTACTCTTCTTTTTT
>JBBQHD010000128.1:0-7449 GCA_038323665.1 Bdellovibrionales bacterium | reverse complement strand
AAGTCTGAGTGACTTGGGCAGCTTTGATATTATTTTCTGCCGTAACGTTTTGATATATCAAAAAATTGAAAATAAAATCGCGATTATTAAAAAGATGTATGACATGATTCAGCCCCAAGGATTTCTGATTTTGGGTGCCGGTGAAACTTTACTGGGTATATCCAGCACATTTGAGCTGGTTCAGAAAGAAGGCTCTGTTTTTTACAAAAAAATCTAAATCTATTTTTTCTGTAAATCGCTTAGGATTGCTTCGATAGTAAAGTCACCTTTTGCAGTGTGAAATTTTACAGCGACGCAGGGTCCGACTTTCATATGCTTAATGGTGTGATTTGGGCCGCAGATGACAGAAGGAATAGCTGGTTGAATCTTGTAGCCAATTTCATTCAGTTTCTTTTTTGTCATACCAAAAATTTGATTGCACAGTTCGGCAGCAGCATCTGCATTTTCAGAATTGATTTCTTTGCATTCTTCCCCAAGCATTTTTGAAATTATATCCAAATAGCATGCGGACGAAAAAGAAATTGCCATACTTCCTGACCTATTTTCGCTGACTATAGATATAACCGCCGAAATATCGCCGCTAATCTGGTCTTTTTCACGTATGAAAGGAGTGCCTTTTTTTGCTTCAATTTGAGCCATAGTTTTTAAAACTTCTACGGTCGACACGATGAATACATTGATAGCTGTTAGATCAAAACGACTTTGCAACATAGGGTGGTTTCTCCTACAATCACACTACTTTTCGGATAATTAAATGACAAACTATACTTTATTTATTTCAAAAAAAGTCCGATCTAGAACTATAGGTTATATAATCCAGAGAGGCGGTCAAAATGTTTGACACAAAAACTAGAATACTAACGGTCGATGACATGATGACTATGCGAAAAATAATTGGAAAAACATTACGCAGTTTCAATTACAACGATATTATCGAAGCCGGAGATGGTAATTTAGGATTCGAGGCATTGCAGAAATCGGAAGTTCCGGTTGGACTGATTATTTCTGATTGGAATATGCCCAACTGCACAGGTTTGGATTTTTTAAAACGCGTGCGCGCTGATGAAAGGTTTAAACATCTTCCGTTTGTGCTAATCACGGCGGAATCAGAATCTCATCAAATTGCGGCAGCTGTTCAGGCCGGAGTCACGGGTTATATTATTAAACCTTTTAGTCCCGACACATTGAAAACAAAATTAGAAGCAGCTTTCAAGCGGTTTAAAAGCGTTAAAGCAGCTTAAAGTATTCAAAGTGCGGATGAATTAATTCAAAACTATAGCTTTCTCGCAGTAGAGTTATATTAATCCGCGAATCCCCATCAGGTTCATTCGAGTAAGAAAAATAAAAATACTAATGGGGTTCAAAAGTTTGCTGGCATAGGCAGGAAGCCTGTAAATTCATATTTTCGCTATTTTTTATGTCAGCCATAAAAATTATTATTAATTTTTACCTTTAATTTAAAAACCGGGAATGCTTTACTGCACGGCTATCATTATCGAGGGGAACTTGCTGACGGGGAATTTTCTGATTTTATTTTTATCGGTTTCGCTTTTTGTGCAAACCCTGTTTGCACAAGATCGCTCGTCCAATATTAGCGAACGATTTATTGCAGCGTCGACGCAAAGTTTCTCAAGTGGCGATGCCCAAGGCGGGCAGACCGAAATCGTCAGCCTGCAAATCAATTCACAGCAAGATGTGGACACAGTTTTATCTGCGATTCAGGAAACCACTCGGCCGGGGACTGATCCCACGATTCCGCTGTCGGTAGTTGTGATGGATACCGAAGGCAAACCCGTTTCCACTCAAACAGAATCCATTCATCCCGAAGACGGCGCTGCGGCCCTGAATAAATGGGGTTGGCCTGTTCATTTTAAAAAATGGTTTTTGCATATTGATCCCGAAACTGGAAACAAAGAAAATATGTGGAAGGTTGTTTTTACCGCCACAAGATTCGCTTTGAATTCCGGTGCCGTGTGGTGGCGGTTAGCTTTTGTAATGTATCCAGAAACAGCTGCGTATTCGATGGCCAATTTTCAAATGATTGCAACCGGTCAAGTAATGGGTGCGGTTTCGGCCTATTTAAGTTGGAAAATGGAAGCTTATGGAGCCTGGATGGAAAAGGCCCATCTTGCCACTCGGTTTGCAGTTTTTCTGCAAAATAAATTTCGTGAAAAATCCAGATTTTATCATAAGCCGCAAAGTTTTCCCATTCGCATTATTCCTGTTGAAGAAACCCGATTTACAAAAACTGCCCGAGGTGTCGACAAATATGGGAAATGGTTTTTGACCGAAGTTCCTTTTTTATTGTTGCAAGTAATCATGGTTAATTCTGCAGGCTTTGATGATTTTTATACGTTCTTAATGTTGTCGCAATTAGAAGCAGTTATAAAAACATCTGCAGAATCAACTTTGGGACAGGGATTTGCTGACGGAGCCATTTTCAGTCGGATGTCCTTGGACAAACTTAAATTTAAAAAACCCTCTATGATCAAAGCCCGATTTCTGTCGACGGTCGTTTCAATATATTCCGTCGCAGCCGCAGTGTCAGCGACACAAGGTTCTTTAAGCGGAAGCTATGCTTTGTATGGGCTGGGTGCCATGGGGATTATCTATTCCTACCTCATTCGCCGCGAACAGCTGGCGTTTGAACAAGCGCACCCTGAATTTGTTCCGGCTCAGTTGCGCGGAGTTTTAATTACCAATCAACAAGATCTGGATGCCTACAATCAAGCCATTCAAGAATTTTCAGATCATAAAACAGAAATTGCTTGGCCCAAGGATATGACCAAGGCGCCGGAAGTGCTTCAAAAAATTGCTGTGGCATTTACAGCAGGTGCAGAAAATCCAGGTGGTATTTGTGCAAATCTTTTCGCCGCACATTAAAAATCAAATTTAACCGCGCGGCACTTGCGCCAGTCGGGCAGAATTTCTGCACCCAAGGATTCATAAAACTGAATCGCCTTTGCATTCCAATCTAAAACCGACCATTCCATCCTTTGGTAATTTCGTTGTTGGCAAATTTTAAACAGTTCCCGCATCAGCAGTTCACCGATGCCGTTGCCGCGGTATTTTTCCAAAACAAATAAATCTTCCAAATACATTCCAGGCGCGCCTAGAAAAGTAGAGAAGTTTTTGAAAAACAAAGCAAATCCAACGGCTTGGTCATCCAGTTCTGCAATTAAAACTTCGGCAACAGGATTTTCACAAAATAAATTCTTCCGCAAAATATCTGCGTTGCTGACAACTTCGTGTTCCAGTTTTTCGAAAATCGCCAGTTCGCGAATGAAATTGAAAATCAGTTCGGCATCTTCGGCGGTGGCGGTGCGAATACTTTTTTGTTTCATAAGATTGGGTGTATCTTTTGACTCGCAGCAATTCAATTGCAAAAACACCTAGCATCTTCTGCAATTGAATTATGAAAAAAATTACTGTTTCCATTTTACTTGTTGTTTCCCAATTGGCCCTGGCAAACCCTTTCGGGCAAAAGAATATGCCCGCGAATCTGCATCTGGATCCCGAGATGACGGGTCGAGAGTATCAAAATCTTTTGCAACCAAGAATTTTACAAGGCGAGGACAACTTGGTAAGTCCGTCCCTGTCTGCAATTATGAAATTAGGAAAACGAAATTTAGATTGGTTGATCCTGATCAATTCAAATCGCACAAATAAATTGTCGTTTTCGAACGAAGCCAATACCAGGGCTTATCCAATCACGACTCCGAATAAATACAACGAAAGCATTGTCGTGCAAAAAGCCAACGACTTGTTGGCAAAATTGCCAGAGCCAATGAAATCCATTTTAACTGAAAAACAACCCATGACGGAAACTTTGCCCTTAACGGAAAAAGAATATCTGGAATGGGGATTTGAAGCCGACCGAGTTTACCAGGGTGCAGCCCGCTGGATTTCCATGCAGCCTTATTTAAGTTCTTTGGCAGCGCGAAGATCATCGGATATCCGCGGAATTTATTTTTTATCCCGCGATCCGCAACGCGAACAAAATTTAAATAATTTTGCAGCATTAAATTCAGACCAACAAAAAAATTATTTATTTAATCTGTTCAGTATGTGTTTGAATTCACGTTCGGGCACAGACAGTTGCAATCGCGAAGTCACCAGTGCTCAGCAAAGCAATGCGCTGAACAATTTCTATAATAAATATCTGCCCTATTCGCAGAAACTTTATAATAATTTTTTTGATATTCCTGCTGGCGGTATGGTGTCGGGACCAAAATGGACCAGCAACGAACCACAAAAAATGTTCGTGCCCTTTTTAAATACCAGCAACCTAGAAATCAAAAATTTCCTGCAAACCAATATTCAAAACGAGTGGAAATGGAACGGCTGGCAATTAGTAACAGATTTCGAAATGCCATCGTCAACAAAAGTCGACGTACGCTTCGAACCCGGAGTAGTCCCCCACGTCCCATATTTAGGATCTCCAGTAATGTATATGGACGCAAATGCTCCACTAACAGAATACGATGTGCGCTGGACCATCCGCCACGAATTCGGCCACGTCTTGGGATTTCCAGATTGCTACGTAGAATTTTATGAAGAAGAAAACGGCGCCATCACAAATTACCAAATCGACACCACAGATCTAATGTGCAGCCGCAGAGGCAAACTGAAAGAACGCCACTTCACAGAATTAAAACGTCGGTATTATAAATAGCATCGATCGGGTTTGTTTTAGAATAAGTTGGCTCTTCAGAGCAAAGCTCGGAGAATTAAACGGTTTTGAAGTTATAAAAAAAATTAAAAAATTCTAAATTAGCACGGCTGAGCTTTTTTAAAAACCTCAGCGGTTCGTGGACGAACGCGCGGCCAGGATGGCCGCAAGCAGCTGGAGGCCATGGATGGCCGCGTTTTTAAAAAAGCTCAGCCGTGCTAATTTAGAATTTTTTAATTTTTTTTATAACTTCAAAACCGTTTAATTCTCCGAGCTTTGCTCTGAAAGGGCCCAAGACGCCCTGCCGTGGGAACACCGTGGCAAGTGCCAAAATGAAACCAGGGGCTTTCCACCAAAAATATAAATTATGTCTATTGACCTAATTTATTGTTCACCCAAAAATCTACGCAGCACGAGGAGGGGAATGAAAAGCTTAATGCTTTTGATTTTCTTAGGAATTTTAGGGGGGGCAGGCTGCTCGAAACCATCGAAGGATCCGCAAGTGACTTCATCTTGCGAATCCACGAATTGGGATCAATCAGCGGTCAATTATTGTGTTCAGGAAAGTCCTGGGCAGAATTCCAAAGATGTCGCAGTTTTTTTTCATGGTGTCGATGGATCAGAAAACTCTTGGTCCAACGAAATTAAGTTTCAGAAACTAAGGCAGATTTGGATCGACCAAAAGGTTCCCTATCCAAAAATAATTTCAGTTTCGCTGGGACAGCGTTGGCTATTGACCGACACGGCAACCACCGAACTGAACAAGATTTTGTTGTCCACCGTCGCGGATAAAGTGGCGGCCCTGATCAACCAACACCGTGGGACCAGCAATGGTTTGCGAATTTTAATTGGTGAATCAATGGGTGGATACAATGCGGCCCAGTTGATGTTGTATCGGCCACAACTTTTCGACCGAGTCGCTTTATTAAGTCCCGGCTTATTTCCCATTAGTCCTTTTGCTTCAGACAAAGAACTGGACGATTTTTTTCAGCGCAATCAGGGCAGTGTAACAAAAGATTTTGTGCGCGAACTGATGGGATGGACCCGAAAAATATTTCCATCTTCTGCTGACTGGGCCAGAAACAATCCCTTACAAAAAACTTTACCTATAAAAGGACCGGAATTATTTGTGACTTCGCAAAGTCAGGATCAATTGGGATTGCAAGAAGGCGCACGGGCCTTTGTCAGTCGCTGGAAACAATTTGGCCTTCGCGCAGAGTATCACGAATCTTTAGGCGGGCATTGTCAAGAAACCGCCGCCACATTAAATGAGCTTGCAGCTTTTCTGACTTCAAGAAATGATGGGCGATGGGAAAAACAAAATTAGTATTATTTAGTTTAGTAATGACGGTCGCAACTTGGTCACAAGCCGAGATCATTCAAACTCCGAATGGCAGTTTGAATCAGCGGCTTATGTTAGTTTTAAAACCGATGCTGGGTCAGTATCCAGGTAAATTGGATCGATCGCCCGGCAGTTTAAGATTAAGTGTCAAATCAGATCGACCCTTGTTGTCGTGGTCAAGCAGTGATCGACCCGATTTTCTGGGCGAAAATTGCAAAACCAATTTTGGATTATTAACAAAAATCGACGTGCGCCAAAGCGGCGGTGGCGAATACATTCGACGCATGTTTTTTACAGTTAACACGAACTGTAAAATTCCTGATCGTCAGGTGACCATAACTTTTTCAGATAAAAAAATGACTTCGGAATTAATTATTGGATCGCATTTAGAAAATATTTGTCACCCTGGTTCCCCAGGCCCCGGTGGTCAGCCGACTCAAGAATGTCATTTGGTGGATATTCGTGATTGGTTGGTCGGTCGATTTCAGAAAAGTTCGTTAAAGAGGCCTTTGTAATCATGGCGGAACTTAAATTAGTTCTGATTGCTTTCGTATTAACGCCGATCTTTGATTTTATTTGGATTAACTATCTAGTCGCAAAATTTTACACTTCGCAAATGGGCCCACTGGCGCGACTGAACAGCGCTGGGAAATTTGATCCGATTTTATGGCCGGCTGGAATTGTTTACGTTTTAATTGCACTGGGAATTGTTTTCTTTGTATTGCCGCGTGCTGGGGACAATCCTTCGACGGGTTGTTTGCTGTTCTGGGGTGGGCTGTATGGGTTGATCCTGTATGGGCTGTATGATTTTACCAATCTTTCGATTGTCAGTGGATGGCCGATGGCTATGTCGTTCGTAGATATGATTTGGGGAACTTTCCTTTGCGCCTGTTTAACTTTGATCTGCGCCCAAGTGCGCCCGTATTTATAAACTAATATTTATTTAAGTTTCTTGTGTTTTTTAAAAAGCTAAATCTGATTAATTTAAAATACTACAATATGTCTTATTACGTGGACGCTCGTCCATGAGCTCTGGGCAAAAATTTTTCGACAGTAGTCGAAAAAACGCATCGTGCTTTTTTGAGCCACTTCATAAGACATATTGTAGTATTTTAAATTAATCAGATTTAGCATTTTAAAAAACACAAGAAAACTTAAATAAATATTAGTTTATAAATATGGGTGTGCTTGGGTGCGGGTCGAGGGTTTTGGTGCTTTCGGAAATTCGCCTTTTGGCATTTTGAGCTGCTTGGTATTGATGTTTTTTGTAATCAGCGAATTCCGATCGGCACAATCGGAATTTCCTAAATGATTTTAGGAAATTCCGGATTTTGAAAATATTATTTTTGTTTATTTACTAGGTCATTAACTTGTTCAACTGCGCCAGCGATGAAACTACGCAATTGCTCGAAGACGTCTTTGTTGTCGTTCAGTA
>JBBQHD010000127.1:0-7532 GCA_038323665.1 Bdellovibrionales bacterium | reverse complement strand
TTTTGTTTAAGTTTTTATAATTCAGTAAATAAGTTAATTTTAAATTTATAAGCGAAGGGCCAAATGCGGCAGGGAGCTTTCCACAAAACGCGGGCTCCTGCCCTCCAACGACCGCCCTGTAGGGCGGACGCGTCCCGCTTCGTTGAGGTATTTGCGGAAAACTCCCTGCCGCATTTGGCCCTTCGCTTATAAATTTAAAATTAACTTATTTACTGAATTATAAAAACTTAAACAAAATAATATCTAAGACTTAGAACAAATACTTACGGTAGGCGACCGATGAGACAAGGCCTAGGCCCGCCATGGTGGTCAGCAGCGAAGATCCGCCGTAACTCAGCAAGGGCAAAGGAACACCCACGATGGGCAAAACACCGATGGTCATCCCGATATTGATAAACATATGCCAGAACAAATACCCTAAGACCCCAACCGTAAGCAGTGCTCCGTATTTGTCACGAGCTTGCCCAGCAATGCGAATGATGACCATAAATAACAAGCAGAAAAGTCCCATGGTTGTGACACTTCCCAAAAACCCATGTTCTTCGCTAAGGACACTATAAATAAAATCCGTATGTCGTTCCGGCAAAAATTCTAGTTGGGATTGAGTTCCCTTGCGGAAACCTTTGCCGAAGAATTTTCCGCTGCCCACGGCAATTTCAGATTGGATTTTGTTATAGCCCGAACCGTGGGGATCCAAAGTCGGGGAAATAAAAGTCAGAATTCGATTTTTTTGAAAATCACGCATAAAAGAATGCCAGCCCACCCAGGCGCCACCGATGCCCAGAACAACCACCGAAATTAAAATCCATTTGCGAATTCGAGCAAAAAATAAAATGGTCGAACCAATGGCCGCAATCATCATCGCCGTTCCAAGATCTGGTTGCTTTGCGATAAAGACAAAAGGCAAAAGCAATACTATGGCTGGCAAGAACAATTGTTTGGGCCCCAATCCTTTATCATGGACAATACGACGACTGATGATTCTGGATAATAACAGTATCAATGCGACCTTCATGGTTTCGCTGGGTTGATAACGAAAAAATCCCAAATCAATCCAGCGCTGACCGCCCAATACCGACCTTCCGTAAAAAGAGGTGAAAACAAGGGCTGCAAAATTTAAAATATAAATAAACCACGCCAATCGATAAGAAATCATATAGTCGAAAATTGTGACAATGAAAAAAAACAACCAACCCACCGTCATCCAAACAATTTGGCTAGTAAAAAGGGGCTCAATATCCCGAGAATTCGGCCCATGAGTTGCGCTGTAAAGATTAATTAAACCAATTATGTTTAATGCGAACATGATTAAAATTAAATGCAGATCGACTTTTTTAAAAAAAGTTCTTTCTTCGACCTGCAGGCTGTTGTTGCCAAAAATAGATTCCAATTATTCTCCTTCGATCACTTGGACGGGTTCTGCGGGTTTAACAATTTTGTGACCAGCTAAAACTTCAGGATGATGTTTTTGAAAATAAGCTTTGATAATATCGCGCACGATGGGCGCGGCCCCTGGTCCGCCGTGGCAGGCATGTTCGGCCAATACGGAAACAATGATTTCCGGTTTATCCCACGGGGCCCAACCAATAAACCAGCCATGTGGGCGTTGCTGAATCGGACGTGATTCACAAGTTGCAAAAACTTGATCTGCAGCAAAACCAATCGTCTGTGCAGTTCCAGTTTTTCCAGCAATTTCCACACCAGGGATTTTCCAATAGCGTGCGGTGCCGGACGGACCGTTGGCAACCCGGCGCATGGCTTCTTTGACGACTTTGAAATTCGCGACATCGATATGAATTCCATTGCTTTGTTCTTGAGTTAAATCGCGGACCACTTGTCCTTCATTTTCACGTTGAACTTTGCCATCTTGGTCGATAATTTTTTTAACGACAAAAGGTCTTACCACTTTTCCTTCGGTCGCAATGGCATTGTAAGCAACGGCCATTTGAATGGCAGTAACAGCCACAAAACCTTGGCCAATGCCAAGACTTAAGTTTTCGCCGGGCTGCCATTCCTCGCCCATAATTTGTTTTTTCCAAGTCGAGCTGGGCAAAATTCCTGCGGCTTCGCGGGGAATTTGAATTCCTGTTTTTTGTCCCAAACCAAAATTACTGACGTAACTGTAAACTTTGTCGACGCCCAGCGCGATTCCCATTTTGTAAAAGAACACATTCGAAGACTGCTCGAGCGCATCGTAAATCGTGATATTGCCATGACCTTGCCGAATGCTGTCATGGTAAGGGCGTTTGCCGAAAAAAAATACCGCCGGTGATGCGACGACAGTGGTTGGTGTAACTACTTTTTCTTGCAAAGCGGCCAGCGCCATCATCGGTTTGAATGAAGAACCCGGTGCCGCATGATCTTGAATCACTTTATTTCGAAAAGGTTTAAATGGATCGTTGACCAACTTATTCCAGATAGCACCTTTTTGTTCACCGGTAAATTCATTGGGATTAAACGAAGGCATGTTTACCCATGCTAAAATTTCACCATCGGGTTGCATGGCAAGCACAGCGCCGATTCGGTTTAACGAGGTCATCGAATCAAAGGCTGCTTTTTGTAAATCGCGATCAATGGTTAAAACTGCATTGTTTCCGTGGATCGGTTCTAAGTCTTTGATTGTGTCGCCGTATAAATACGAAGCGGTGCTGACGGTTTCTCGACCGTGAGCATCCACCTGCACAAAACTTAAACCATCGGTTCCGCGGATGTCTTTTTCGATAGCTTCTTCCAAACCACTTTTACCGATTAAATCGCCTTGATCAAAACGCAATTTGCCCTTGTAAAGATCATTCAACAAAGGCAGCTGACGTTTGGAAATTTCCCCAAGGTAACCAAAAAGTTGGCCGCCATTTTCTTTTAAAGGATAGGATCTGACAATGGATTCGCGGATTTCAAGACCTGGATAATCCAGGCGAATGCGTTTTAAGCGAAACACTTCTTCGCGCGATAAGTTTTCTTTGACGCGGATATAGGCAAAAGGTCCGTTTTGTTTGCGCGTTTTTTGAATCTTCTGAAACAGTTTGTCTTGTTCCATTCCTAAAATCGGAGCAATTGCTTTTACCAAAGCATCTAAATCTTCCAAGTATTGGGGTTGTAAGATCGCTTCAAAGCCTGGCAGATTTTCCACTAAAACTTTGCCATCGCGGTCCAACATTAATCCCCGCGGAGATAAAATTTTGGTTTGCTTGATACGGTTGTTTTCAGAAATTTCTCGTAGTTGAGTTCCGGAATAAATTTGCAGATACCACAGTCGAATGAAAAAAACGACAAAGGTTCCCGCAATCATTAAATAAAACAGCCGATGCCGGCCGTCGTATTCTCGCACTTCTTCGGGATTATGGATGAACTGGCTCATCGAACCTGAATCCTTCTATGCGTTGCATGGGTTTATAAATTAGAAAACTAAAAGGCAAACACAGCAGGGTTTGGGTTAATCTTTCTGTCCATAAATAACTGATGCCTTGGGGTTCCAGCCAGCGCGAAACCAAAATATAGATAATATGAAAAACAAAAACGCCGCCGCATGAGGCCCAGAAAAAATACCCAGGTCCCTGCCAAAATACGTGGCGTTTGAAAAATCTTAAAATAAAATACAGCAACAGCAGGCTGGTCCATAAAACTTTCAAATTCAAAATTGAAAAAGGCAAAATAAATAATCCCAATAAATAAATATAAAATAAATTAAAATAATCATCCCGATAGAAAATTAGGAAAATAAAAATTAACAACCAGAAAGGCGGGGCAGGGATGGCTTCACCCAGCCACATCGACCAAATATTCACTTGAAAACACGCTGCTGCCAGCATCAGAACCAGTGGCAAAAAGTAGTAAAAGAATCTTTGCCAACGTCCGCCCAAGGCTTACTCCTTAGTTTTTTCGTGAGTGTCAAAGACAACGAAAACTTCTTCGACCTTGTCTGGATCGACGACGGGTTTCAGATTTACTTTCAGCGAAATACTGAAAGTCTTTCTTTCCACCGAATCGACCCGTGCAATGGGAAATCCTTTGGGAAATAAATTATCTAAACCCCCAGTGACGATTAAATCCCCGGGTTGAACATCTTCGGTTCGGTCCACATATTTCATTAAACAAGACGAGTTTGAATTTCCCTCGACAATTCCGCGGGCGCGCGTTCGTTGAATGATTCCATCCACCACTGAATATCGATCGGTGACCAACATCACATGGGCTGTTTTTGGGCCGGGTTTAAAAATATAGCCAAGTGCTCCGCCCAGTGCGATTACTGCTTGGCCGGCTTTTAATCCATGGCTTGTTCCCTTATTGATGGTCAAAGTTGAATGATCCAAAATTAAATCTTTGCCAATAACTTGGGCTGCAGTCAGTTTCATCGGGGATTTTGATTGAAATTCAAGCAGTCCGCGCAGACGTTCGTTTTCCTTTTGCTGCTCGAAGCTGGCTTCTAGGCGGCTTTGCAGTTCTTGGTTTTGAGCCTTCAGTTGTTCGTTGTCTTTTTTAATTCCGATCAGATTGATATACAGGGCTGTGGTGGCTTTTACGTCTTGGCCAAAGAACTCAAAGGCTTGCTGGGCACTGCTTGCAATCAGTTGAAAGGGACTGTTCAGCCAGGAATCGTTCCAGCGTTTTTGTTCGACATTGATGGATAAAAAGGGAAAAACGATCGCAAACAGCAACCAAAGTAATTTTCGAGTGTTAAAATTAAGGAAGTTCACCTGTCTAGGCTTGCATCTTTGCTTGCATCTTTCAATTTTTTTTATCAACCTAGGGCATTCTTAAAAGGAGCACTCGATGAGCCGAAATTTAGCCGATCGTTTAAAAGCACAAATTACTCGCAAACGCTTGACGGGGTATTTACTTTTGTTTGCCATTACCATGGTGTTTGTTTTTTTCGGCTATACCGGAAAATACAGCAGCGTCGGCGTCGGTTCGGTGGCTTCGGTCAACAGCGCGACTATTTCTGTAACTGATTTTCAAAATGAAGAAGCGCAAATCGAGCAATATTATTCGCAAATTTTTGGTGGGCAGTTTGATATGGGGCCCCAGCGCGGAATGTTGCGACGCCAAGCGATTGAAAAACTGATTCAGCGGGAATTGGTTGCGCAAGGTGCGGTGAAACAAGGTGTGATTGCGACCGATCAAGAGGTTCGCGATTTTATCACTCAAGATATTCCGGCCTTTCAGGACAAGGGAAATTTTGATCGCGAACGCTATAAAAGATATTTGGAATATATGAAAACCAATCCGGCTGATTTTGAAAATCAGTTGCGCAAAGAAATCGTGACACAGCGTTTGCAGCGAGTGTTTGAGTGGGCGTTGAATCCTGCTGATTTGGAAACGAAAAAACAGAAAGAATTAAAAAATACTTTGTTGAATGTGCGTTATGCTGAAATTGATACGAAAAATGCGAAAGTCAGTGTTTCTGCTGGCGAAATTGCCGAGAAATTAAAAGACCCCGCGGTCGAGCAAAAACTGAAGGCCCGGTTCGAAGCCAGCAAAAAAGATTTTTCTCAAAGCGAAGAAGTAAAAGCCCAGCATATTTTATTGAAAACCGTTCCTGGTAAAGAAGCCGAGGTCTTGAAAAAGATTACTGAGTTGCGTGACCGCAGCGGCAAAGAAGATTTTGGCAGTCTGGCACAGAAGTTCAGCGAAGACCCAGGGTCGAAAAGTAAAAAGGGCGATTTGGGATATTTTTCGAAAGGGAAAATGGCCAAAGAATTCGAAGAAGCTGCGTTTAAATTAAAAGTCGGCGAAGTTTCTCAGCCTGTAAAAACAACTTACGGATACCATTTGATCAAAGTCAGCGATCACAAAGCTGCGCAAGAAGCTAAGTTTGAGGATTTCAAAGAAAAATTGGCCAAAGAAGAATTGGCTCAAGCCAAAGTGAACGATGCCTTGTTGAAACTAGAAGCGGCACTTGCGAAAAATGACGCCAAATCGGTGGATGAAATCCTAAAAAGTTTAGATGTTTCGTGGAAAGAAACCGGAGATTTCGATTTAGCCGGTGCGGGTCCAAAAGCGCCGTCGTCCAAATTAGTTAAAGATTCGGTTTATGATTTATCCCCGGCAAAACCCTTGTATCCACGGGTATTGCGCGATGGAAATATGGCTTACGTTTTGGAATGGAAAGACCTTAAAAAGGCCTCTGCAAAGTCTGAAGCACCGGAAGCCAATGCAGATTTAAGCCGCCGCAGATCTTCTTCGTTTTTCAATTCCTGGATCGAACAACAAAGACAAATGTCGAAAATCGAAATCAATCCACAAGTGCTTGCGCAGTAGGCTGCGCACTTTTCCGCCGAAAAGGGTGGCTGCCACCCTTTTTTGCTTGCAACCCCAAGAAAGGTTCAGATGAACAACGTAAAAAATCTTACCAAAGCTATGATTATGCTGGCGATGTCGACTTCAATTGCTGCTGGCAGAGATTCCAAAGATAATTTTGAAATCAAACGAGAAAACTTATCGAAATACACAGCGGACATTTCTGAATTCCTTATGCAGGCCCGCGCAATTCCTGAACGCGATCGAAGTGGAAATATTACCGGATATCAAGTGACAGAGATTGAACCAGGTAGTGTTTATGAAAAGTTTGGCCTAAAAAACGGCGATTCCATTCGAGAAGTGAACGGAACGCCGGTAACTAGTCCAATGCAGGCGATGGAATTGTTTACGGCATTAAAAAATACGGACAAGTTGAGTATAAAGATTCAACGAGACGGAAAGACAGCAACTAAAACTTATAATATCAAATAGCAATTGCAATGCTCGAGCCAGTGAAAATCTTATCTCAAAGCGAATAAAAATCGAGCATTGCTGGCGCCGGTTGTGATTTTAAAAATCTTTTAAACATAAGCTGCGTGCCAGCCAATCCCCACATTCGCAGTTCCAACTAATTTAGCACCTTGCTGTGTTGCGATGATAGGGTTTGAAACCGTCGAAAAACTACTTGAACTTGCAAACGTGCCATTCTGATCAATCGTGTAGGATTTTTCTTTTCCCTTAAGATTTGCACAGGTTATTTTGGTTTTTTTCATCGACAACAGTCGCCGTTGATCCGATTTTTAAAACCGATCCTAAGAAAAAAAATTCAGTTCGCCAAACCAGAAGCGTCAAAACGATTTGTTAAGTGGACAGCCGCAGCCATCAATTTTAAAGTTCGTAGATATGAAATTATTTTTGTTGCTTGTCTATTTAGTGATGCCGAATTTTGGCAATGCCTACTTAAATCCGCCGCAGTTTATAAGTCTTGTGCCACCTGATAGCAATCTTGAAAATGTAAATCAAATTGAGGAGCTTTGCCCGAAACTGTCGAAGAATGTTGAAACTTGTAAACAAGATAAGCTTCGTTCGCGAACTTGGATCTTAAACGCTTATGATAGGCCAGATGCAGGCTCAAAAAAGATTGGGGAAATTCGTGTTATTGGGACCCCCGGCGAAGGCCATCAGGCTCAGTTTGTCCCAAATGGAAAATCGTCCATCGACTTTCAAAGTGACTCGCGTGATACCGATTCGGGTTATTCTTGTTACTTCCAATTTACGGTTAGTGACGTAAAAGG
>JBBQHD010000126.1:0-7547 GCA_038323665.1 Bdellovibrionales bacterium | reverse complement strand
GAAGCTGCTGCCCCGGCCATCAAAACTGGAAAAGTTCCTTCCGACAAAGCTTACGGTTGGTTGAAAAATGGCAACACTCGTTTCTTGAAAAATAATCTGCGCAAAGATGGTCAAAGCATCAAAGACGTTCGCCGAGTTTCGAAAAGGCAAACCCCACATGCGGTGGTTTTGTCTTCGTCGGATTCTCGCATTCCACCTGAAATTATCTTCGACCAAAAATTGGGAGAGATCTTTACCGTTCGCACCGTCGGTCCTGATTTGGATTCTTCTTCCATCGCCAGCATTGAGTTTGCAGTTGCAAATTTGGGTGCAAATTTGATCGTTGTCTTGGGCCACAACTCAAGTGGCGCCATCAAAGCAGCGTATACAACCCTAAAAGGGGGCGATGCCGGCAGCCCTTCCCTGAATTATTTGGTGAAAAATATCCGCGAACGTATCAAGTCAACAGCCACAGAAACTCCATCAGCTGGTTATATTGCAGAAGCTTGGGCCAATGTGCATGGTATCAGTCAAGAATTGGGCGAAAAGTCCGAAATCATCAAAACTGCCATGAAAAATGGGACCCTGAAAATTGTCGAAGCCATGTATAATTTAGAAACCGGCAAAGTTGAGTTTAAATAAGATCTTTGTTAAATATTGGTGATGAGAAAAATCCTTGTCACCGCAGCCCTTCCTTACGCCAATGGTGAAGTTCATCTAGGACATTTGGTCGAACATTTATTAGTGGACGTGTGGGCCAGATCTTTGCGCATGGCGGGACATGATTGCCATTTTTTATGCGCCGATGACACTCACGGAACTCCGATTATGATTCGCGCTCGTCAAGAAGGCATTACTCCGGAAAAATTAATTGCCCGCTGTTATGAAGAACACACTGCTGATTTCAAAGCCTTTGAAATTGGTCATTCTTATTATTCGTCGACTAATTCCCCAGAAAATAAAAAATTCTGCGAAGAATTTTATTTTTCTTTGAAAAAAAATGGCCTGATCGACATCCGCCCGGTCGAACAACTGTATTGTCCCAAAGATTTAATGTTTTTACCCGATCGTTTTGTTAAGGGGATCTGCCCCAAATGCGGCGAACCCAATCAGTATGGTGATTCCTGCGATAAATGCGGGGCCACTTATTCCCCGACGGAATTAAAAAACCCAGCCTGTGTAGTTTGCGGAACCAAACCAATTTTAAAATCCAGCGATCATTATTTTGTTCGACTTAATCACTATAAAGAACAGTTAAAGTCTTGGTTGCAGTCCCATACAACGGAAGAAGTTCGCAATAAGATGATGGAATGGTTTAAGGATGATTTGCGCGACTGGGATATTTCTCGGGATGACCCTTATTTTGGCTTTCCTATTCCCGATGCGACTGGAAAATATTTTTATGTTTGGGTGGATGCCCCAGTAGGCTATGTATCGACCACCAAAATTTGGGCCGATTTAACGGGCCGAAAATTTGAGGATTATTGGAAATCCGAAGACACCGAGCTTTATCATTTTATTGGTAAAGACATTACCTATTTCCATACTTTATTCTGGCCAGCCTTATTGATGGCTGCGGGCTATCGCACCCCAACTAAAGTTTTTGCTCATGGATTTCTAAGTGTGAACGGCGAAAAAATGAGCAAATCCAAAGGCACTTTTATTTCGGTTTTGAAATACCGCCAACATCTGGATCCAACTTATTTACGCTATTTTTTAGCGACCAAATTAAATTCCAAACTAGATGATATGGATTTAAATCTGGACGATTTAATTAACAAAGTGAATTCCGAACTGATCGGCAAAATTGTCAACTTGGCTTCAAGATCCGCGCAAATGGTTGGGAAAAAATATGCGGGCGAAACAGTTGAAGTATCGGATCATGAATTGGTGCAGGCCAGTCTTAAACGACTGCCGGCGATCGAAAAACACTTCGAAGACCGTGAGTTAAGCAAAGCCCTGGCGGAAATCCGCGAACTGGCCGAAATCGCCAATCGCTTTTTTGATGAAAAAGCTCCGTGGAAAGAAACTGACCCTGCAATTGCGCAAAAAACCTTATCTGTAGCTTTAAGTTTATTCCGGCATTTGGCCATCGCGCTGTCACCGGTGGTGCCGTCATTATCTGAAAAGGCTGCGGAATTATTTTTCGAGAAAAAATCTGGCTTACAGATTTGGGAAAATTCTTATTCTTGGAAAATGGCGGCCCTGCCTTTGCCTAAAAAAATCAATGCCTTCACGGCATTATTGAATCGAATCGAAAAAGAAAAAGTCGCTTTACTGACCGTCTAGAAAGGTTTTTCACATTGAAAACAAAAAAAGAAATCGTCGACAATTGGTTACCTCGTTATACCGGCTTACCGCTGAAAGATTTTGGCCAATACATTATTCTGACCAATTTCGATAACTATGTGCATATGTTTGCCGAAAAATTCGGGGTGCAAGTGCAAGGTTTGGATCGACCCATGCGTTCAGCAACCGCAGAAAATATTACGATTATTAATTTTGGCATTGGTTCTGCTATGGCAGCATTAGTGATGGATTTAATTTCTGCATTGGAACCCAAAGCCGCACTGTTTCTGGGAAAATGCGGTGGTTTAAAAAAGAAAAACCAAGTCGGCGATTTAATTTTACCGATCGCAGCGATTCGCGGCGACGGAACCAGCAATGATTATCTACCAGCAGAAATTCCCGCATTGCCTTCGTTCCGCATGCAACGAGCAGTTTCATCGATGATCGTAAAACATGGTTTGGATTATTGGACAGGTACAGTTTACACAACCAACCGCCGAGTTTGGGAACATGATGAAGAATTTAAAAATTACTTATTAAAAACCCGAGCAATGGCAATCGATATGGAAACAGCCACTTTATTTGTAACCGGATTTGCGAATGATATCCCCCACGGGGCTTTATTGTTGGTTACCGACAATCCCATGATTCCCGAAGGTGTTAAGACTGAAGAATCGGATAAGAAGGTCACTCAGAATTTTGTGCAGAAGCATTTGGAAATCGGCATCGATTCGGTTTGTGAATTAAGGGATAAGGGCGAATCCGTAAAGCATATGCGGTTTGAATAAAAGAAAAAGCCATAAAATTTAGGCATTAAACAAAATTGGAATAAAATAACTAAGTCTGTTTGAGTTTAAAATTACCAGGCTTATCTGGTGAATTTTCCAGACGCGGGCTCCTGCCCTCCAACGACCGCCCAGTAGGGCGGACGCATCCTGCTTCGTTGAGGTGCTGGAAGAATTCACCAGATAAGCCTGGTAATTTTAAACTCAAACAGACTTAGTTATTTTATTACAATTTTGTTTAATACTTAAATTTTATGGCTTTTTCTTTTGTGTTTGATTCTCGGCATTTTTGGCTTGAGGATATTAGTAAATCTAGGGAAAGGATTTTTTTATGAAATGTAAATCTTGTTTTAAAGTTTTGGCGCTGCCCAGTTGTGCTTCGACGGCTTTGTTGATTTTGCGGTTGGTTGCTGGGGCTGCTTTTATTTTGCACGGTTGGGGGAAAATGCAAAGTCCCTTCAGTTGGATGCCACCTGAAGCGCCGGTTCCTGGATTTTTACAATTTTTGGCTGCGTTTTCTGAATTCGGCGGCGGTATTGCTTGGGTTTTGGGTTTGCTGACTCCGCTTGCTTCATTGGGCCTCGCGATCACAATGGCTGTTGCAACTTCGATGCATGCCTTTGTTATGCACGATCCATTTGTTAGCTCGACCGGGGGATCTACCTTTGAACTTCCTTTGTGCTATTTCACTGTGGCTTTGGTGCTGTGGATGGTTGGCCCTGGAAAATTTTCTTTGGATGCAAAAATTTTCGGGAATCGTTCGTAAATTTACTTACCCGTCTTCGTCTTCATCATCCGCTTGCGCGCGGCTGTAAAACTCCACCAACTGCGCGCGCCTTTTCCCTGCATGAAATGCACGGCTGCCATAAAAGTGTCGAGCACGCAGGGGTCGTGAATGGCCTGCGTTTTTTTGCACAGCTTTTGATAAAGTTGATAGGGATCTTGATTCGCTAAATCTTTTGGCGAGCGCAAACCCAAAACTTTAAAATCCTTGGTCATGGCTTTGCCGATGTTTGGAATCTGTTCGAAATAGATTGCGTCTTTTGGGTTTTTAACTTTTTTCATCTTTTTCCCATCAGGGTCGAGTTGCCATTTTTAACGCAAAATCGGCAAGTCGTTGCCGATTTTTACATATTCTATGGGAAATTAGTTATTTTTATTTATTCGAAATACGGTATTTCTTTTTTTCTTCGCGCAATTTCAATCTGTGTTCGCGACGCGCTTGCGCTTCTTTATTTCTGACTCGTTCTAAATCTGTTTCTAAAATTAATTGTGGAACTTCGATGGGTTTGCCGTTGGAACCCAGGGCAACGAAAGTTAAGTAAGCACTTGCGGTGTGAAACTTCTCTCCGGTTGTGGGATTTTCGGCATCTACGCGCACACCGATTTCCATGGAAGAACGTGCTACGAAATTTACTGATGCTGCAAGATTGACGACCCAACCTTTATAGACTGGTGCTACGAAATGCAGTTCATCGATGCTGGCCGTAACAACTTGTTTATTTGAATGACGTTGGGCGCAGATTGCGGCTGCTATGTCGATCCACGACATCACCGTGCCCCCAAAAACGGAACCCAGTGCATTTGTATCACTGGGTAAAACCAATTGGGTCGTCACGACTTTGGAAGCGGACACTGCCTTCGGTTGCGACAACCCATTCATAAACTAAAAATTATATTCCGGTGCCGATATCGGAATTTCCGTTACCACGGATGATTCCATTCTGCGCACCTGGTAAAGTCGACACGGTCGAGTTTCCAGCTGGAATTGTCTGAGTTTGATTTCCTACAGCCAATGTTGCTGGTCCACGTTGTGCTTCCATTCGAGCTTCGCTTTCCACGAATCCCAAGTGAGGTAAACACCATACGATTAATTGTGCTCGCGACTTAACCGACATTTTTTTATAAATGTTCGTTAAGTGGAACTTAACCGTTTTTTCTGTTACGAAAAGTTGGTTTGCAACTTCCTTGTTAGAGAGCCCTTTCGAAACAAGCTCTGCGACTTCGGCTTCGCGATTTGATAGACCCTTCTGGATCAATACGTCTCTGAGCATCCTTGCTCCTCCTGCCTAAAATGTTAAAACTTCTGTCCTGCTTTAGCGACTCTTGTCGAGAAAACCAGACAGCACCACCTGTATATAAGTCTGCACTGAATTTGTGGTGCAGCGCAAGACCCCCCCACTACACTTTTTAAAAACTGGACCGAATCTTAATAAATAAACAAGAATTCTTTATTCCATTCCAGCAAAGCAACGAATTCCCCCGTAGACTTTAGACCCGAAAACACTGAAAAAAGTAAAATTATTCCTACAATCCAACGAATTTTTGTGCGCCGACTGGTCGTGGGTCTTGCCTGAACAGGGCCAGCAACGCGGGTTTCAGCGACAAGGTCTGCAAAATGTCTGCGGTCATAACGAAAAAACATGATCGAGTAAATAGACCACGACAGCGGCAGCTTAAACCACTCGGCTACTAATCGTAGCAAGATCTGCGAATCCGTCAGTTCGGCGTTATAATTGGCGGCCGGGACCAAACGCAAATCGTAAACCCACTTACCCAAAGTTTTTTGGAAAAATCTATAGCTGACGTAAAAATAAAACAGGCGAATTCCCGCCCAATAAAACAAACCCGTCCAAGGTAAATTCCAATCCGCATCCTCGTTAAACTCGGTCAGGAATAAATGCCCCGTCACCGGCAACGACAGCACCAAACAAATCAATTCATCGATCAAGCGCGCTTTTGCCCTTTGAAAAGTCGAAGGAATACTCATTTTATTTCTTTCTGCAGCCAATCCAAAGCCAGTTTTTTTTCAGTCCATCCTTGTTTAATCTGTTCCAGATAGGTTTTCTCCATCCATGTTTTGATGTCTTTGCCCGTCAGTCCTAAGTTTAAAAAATCATGACCGTTCAGTAAATTTTGCGGCAAAGGCAGACGTTTTTTTAAATCAACAATTTCTTGTTTAACTTGCGGATTTGCCTGTAGTTCCGCCTGATGTTCAAGCCCTTCAGCGAAACTTTCGTCTTGCAACGCCAGCAATTTTTCCGTCGACGCCAATTTTTCAAACTGATCTAGCAGTTGCAGTCCCTGAACATAAGATTGGATTTGCCGAAATTCATGATTGGAAAATTTTAACGAATCTAAAAAATGAATTGCCGGCGACGGCGCAGTAAAAAATGCAAAGACGTCAAAGGCCCAAAAAGACTTTGGCAAAGCCAACTGCTTGGGGTTTACGGCCTGGGAATGGTCACCAAAAATGGCTGTGCGCAAACCCGAGCTTTCAAGTCTTGCAGCAAACTTGTCAGGGTATTTAAACCCCTTGGTCAATTCTTCGCGCAGTCTTTCGCTGGAAATTTTTTTCAGCGCAATTTGGTTGGCCTGAATGGCTGATAAAGTTTCGGATTCAATTTCAAAATCCAACTGTGCTGATAAACGCACCGCCCGCAAAATACGAAGCGCGTCTTCTTGAAATCTTTTTTTGGCTTCGCCAACGGTTTTAATAATTTTATGTTTCAAGTCTATTCTGCCCGAAACAAAATCGTGCAGCTGATCCGCTAGGGGATCGTAAAAAAGTGCATTCACGGTAAAATCCCTGCGCAAGGCATCTTCTGTTTCATCAGAAAAAGTAATTTGATCCGGATGCCTTTGATCCGTGGATTCGCCGTCTTTGCGAAAAGTGGCCACTTCTAAACTGATTTTTGAAATGGGATCCACAACCTGAATAACGCCAAAACTTTTGCCGACTTCGATGCATTTGGGAAATATTTGAATCACCTGATCGGGCAAGGCGCTGGTGGCAATGTCCAGATCATTGGGCATATGTTGCAGTAAAAAATCCCGCACAGCCCCACCTGCAATAAAGGCTTTAAATCCTTTGGCTTGTAATTCAGTGATAATTTGCAAAGCCCAAGGTCCTTCAGGATGTTTTTGCAGCTGTTCAAGCATCTTCATATTTATAAAGTTATGTCATTGGGGTTCTGATTCCAAACAAAAAGTGTTATGTTACGAGTACATGAATTTAGCCCTGCAGCAGCAAATCCAAAATTTATTGAAACAGCAGCAAAACCAATTGCTGTTTGATAATTGGGGCTGGGTTAAATTTCAACAGGGAAGTTCCTTCGAAATTTACAATACTTGGATCGAATCGGAACAGCATGCGGATTTAGAATACTTAAAAAATCATTCTGAATTAAAAAAACATCCCGAAAAATTTTTGCCTCAGATCAAAAGTGTTTTTAGTTTTTCTTTTTCCTATTTACCGCATCCCAAACCCCTGTCGTCACCTTTGCGACAAGCTTTGTATTCCGAAGGTGAAGATTATCATTTTTGGATCAAAGAAAAACTGGCGCAAATTGTCGTCGAATTGCAAAAACTAGATCCTAGCGCCCATTTTCAAATCGCCACCGATTCTTTCCCCTTACAAGAACGCGATTTGGCTTTTCGCGCTGGCCTTGGCTGGTTCGGCAAAAACTCCTGTTTGATCGACCGCAAAAAAGG
>JBBQHD010000125.1:0-7574 GCA_038323665.1 Bdellovibrionales bacterium | reverse complement strand
AAATCCCCTGAAGGATCAACTGGAACGAGCCGTTCTTTCGATCTTCTTAAATATCGCAGAAGGAACCGGAAAATCCGGGAAAGATCGCAAAAGATTTTATGAAATTGCAATGGGATCACTACGAGAAACCCAAGCCTGCCTAGATCTGGTAGAAAACGAAGAACTAATCAAACAAGCCGACCAACTAGGCGCCAGCCTTTTCTGCCTGATCCGAAACCCGGGGCCAGAGGCCTGAGGGCTGCGGCCTGCTGCCCGTTGCCCGAACGTAGCTCGAGAAATCCCGCGGTCCCAAAAAAGAAATCACATTCCCGTTTCATTCCCGCCCCTCTGTCCAATCTATCCTCACTTTTGTTTAAATCCCGACAACTGAAGTTCAAAATTCTGCCAACTTTTTTTACGTAAAATATATATTTCCAAATGTCTCGCTTTGAAAATCATCCAAAGTTTCAAGCTCTTAGCTTTGTATTAAACTGATATTTGTTTTGTTAGCTCAATCGCATCGCCTACTTAGCCCAACTTCGCGATTATTCGGCGGCTCAACTAATCTGATCACGTTATCCAGGCAGCTCAAGTATGAGCAAAAACCAAGGAGGTTGCCGTGAAAACAGATTTTTTAAAACTTTTATCCTTAACCCCTGTTGCTGCGATGATGCTGATGGGTTGCGATAAATCTGCAAACGGAGATTCCTTGTTGCCAACTGGACAATCCTTCACACAAAGCGCTGCTTCTGTTTCCAGCAATAAAATCGACGTGCTTTGGGTGGTGGATAATTCTGGATCAATGAGCCCTGCACAAACTAATTTAGTGAATAACTTTCGAAGCTTTATCACTAAGTTTCAAGCCAAAGGTTTTGATTTTCAAATTGCTGTGACGACTTCGGATGCTTATGTTGCAGCTGCTCAATTTAATAATACACCCGCTTATGCAAAATTTCGCGATGGTGTGGGAAACGCGCATACTGGTTTTCCTATCATCACTCCGGCAACCCCTAATCTATTAAATGTCTTTGTTTCCAATGCAACTCAAGGAACGAGTGGCAGCGGAGACGAACGTGCATTTTCTAGTTTTAAAACAGCGCTGAACAGCTCATTAAATTCTGGATTTATCAGACCAAATTCATTTTTATCCGTGATCATTGTTTCTGACGAAGATGATTTCAGTGATCCTAATCGCCGCGAAGGAAGTTGGACTTTCAACGGAGGAATTCCAGATCATTCTTATACTTCGCCAGGTTTAGAAACTGTCAGCAGCTATGTTTCTTACTTAGATACTTTGACGGGCAGCACTCCGAACTCGCGTCACTTTAACGTTTCTGCAATCACTATTGCCGATAATGCTTGTTTAACTTCATACCGACAACAATCCCCCGGCGCAATTATGGGAACAAGATATATGGATTTGGTTTCCCAAACTGCTGGTGTGGTTGGAAGTCTTTGTGATGCCAGTTATGCAAATTCATTGGATTTTATTTCACAAAGAATCAGCGAGCTAAGCACTCAGTTCCGCTTGAATAGACTTCCTGTCGTTAGTTCGATTGTTGTTGTTGTAAACGGATCTTTCGTTACGACCGATGCTGCTAATGGATGGACTTATGATTCAACTCAAAATTCCATTGTCTTCCATGGCACTGCGATTCCCTCAGTAGGTTCTACGATCCAAGTTAATTTTGACCCACAAAACGTGCAAATATAATCGAGGCGATAATGAGCGATACGAAATGGCATTTTATGGAAAATAATAAACCCCAAGGCCCCGTTTCTGAAAATGAAATCATCGCCTTGATGCAGGAACAAAGAATAAGCGATTTGTCTTTGGTGTGGAGTCCCGATCTGGAAGATTGGATGCCCCTTTGCGATGTGGAAAATTTCAATCGCGATCGCATCGCAATATTACACCAGGACGTGAAAAATGCTCTGGGATTTAAAAAAAGAAAAAATGATCGCAAAACTGTCGATCAAAGATTGATCGGTCACAACCGCCAAGTTTTCTTTGTGGGAAAAACACACTCGATCAGTTCGCAAGGTGCGCTGATCGAAGTGGATTCAACACTGTTGTTTCCCAATGATCCACTGATTTTGCATATAGAACAAAAAGTTCTACTTGCTGCTTCAGTGAAACAAAAACTTTTCCGAAGGGGAACGCTGCGGGCCACTTCGAAAACACAATACATAGTCGGATTTGATACTGAATTAAACTTAAAGAATTTAAAAATTAAGACTGCATAAAAAAAGTCTAACTAAACTGCTTAACTAAAAGGGAGATCGCAAATGGGTTTTTTCAAGTTTATGAATGATTCAGGAGTCGTCGGTTGGTTGATCCTTCTGACTGGCATGGGAACTTTGGCTTTGATCATCGAACGCGCCAAAGTTCTATACAAAGACTATTATATTCAAACCGAAGAAGTTTATAAAAAAGTTCATGATTTGGTTTTGGCCCGTAAAACCGAAGATGCCTTGCTGTTGTGTCATAAAATGGAACAAAAACCTTTGGCCAAAGCATTTCTAACGATCTTACAAAAATCAGATCGTGATGATGAAACGATCTTTCAAGCACAAGATATCGCCATGTCAGAGGTTTTACCCTTGTACACCCGCCGTCTGCATTATTTAAGCATGCTTGCCAACGTTGCAACCTTGCTGGGATTACTTGGAACCATTCACGGTCTGATTATTTCCTTCCAAGCAGTTGCCACAGCCGATCCTGCCTTGAAACAGCAATTGCTGGCCAATGGTATTTCGGTTTCGATGTATACAACTGCACTTGGACTGGCCGTTGCCATTCCTTCGATGGTTTGTTTTTCGTTTTTAACGTCGAAACAAAACCAATTGACGGAAGAATGTATGGAAAAATGTTCTAAACTAACAGAACTTTTAACCAGTCAGCACATTCCAAAATTGGACCGTGAACATTTGTTCCCTGCACCCCCTGTTCGGATTTCAAACTAAAATTTTATTTTTTTTTGAGGAGTTTGGTGATTTATGCGTAGAAGATTTACAGTCAAACATATGCCCCACGAATTCGATTTGGATTTAGCACCCTTACTTGCTGTGATGGTAAAATTAGTGCCGGTATTATTGGTATCATCAGCCTTTGTGCAACTTGCGGTCATTGAAACCGAACTGCCCCAAGTTGTGAAAGCAGCCGCGGCCCAAGCGCAAACTTTAAATCCAGTTTCTGTTTCCGTGCATATGAATGCCAATAAAACTTTCGAAGTCGATACCAATCACGATCAAAAAAATGACCATGATGTCGTAGTGATGAAAGACAATACTTGGGATTACAATGCTCTTTACAATAAGTTGGTTTCCATTAAAAAAACTTATCCCCAAGTATTTAAACTAGATCTGTCCCCCAATGGAAAAATCCCTTACCAAGAAATCGTCCATGTCATGGATGTGGCCCGGGCCAGTAAGAATATCCAGGAACAATTTGAATTTACCGATCCCAAAACCAATAAAAAATATACGACACCTTTATTGTTTCCAGAAATCACCTTTATCAACAGTTTAGGAAGTAATATATGAGCTACCGCAGAAAGTTTTTTGGAAAAAATAAAAAACCAACGACCTTTGCACTTAATATCACTTCCATGACAGATATGTTTACCATCATGCTGGTGTTTTTATTGCAGACTTATTCAACCAGCAATGTGGAAATTAAACCGGTTGAAAAATTAATGCCGCCGTCATCCGAGTCCGATAAAAACCCAATCGAGGGTCTAGAGATTTCTATTTCCAAAGAGGCCTTGTATATCTCGGGGCAAAAAATTGCTTTGCTTAAAGACCTTCAGTTTAACGATGCCGATTTGGATAAAAATGATCCTCAGTTTATTCCCAAATTATTTGAAATTGCACATAAACGTGAACAAATAAAAGATTTTGATAAAAAAGGCTTTGCGCTGCTGCAAGCAGACCGCGAAGTGCCCTATGAAACGCTAAAGAAAGTTTTCTATACTTTATCTATGGCCGGTTATCCGCAACTGAAATTAGTCACAGCCTTGGCCGCCAACACAGGTGGAAAATGAGAATGATTTCTGCGCTTCTTTTATTAGCTCCATTTTTTTCTTTCGCAAGCGAAAAGGGTTTATTGTCTGAAATCCAACCTTCGGAAAATGGCAACGAAGAATCCCGGGTGCTTGATTCAGAACTTTTGGTTTCCAAAGCTGAAAATCAAGCCATAAAAAGTTTAGAAAAATTAATCGAAAAATCCAAAGGGACTTCTGAAGAACCACAGCTAATTTTTCGATTGGCAGAGTTATATATGCGCAGGGCCAAAACTGGTCGTTTTTTTGAAATGCAAAACAAAGAAGAACTCAATACAAAAATTCAATTTTTTCCAATTGTGGAAAAAAACAGCCGTGCTCCTTTAATGCAAGCTTTGTTAAATTATGAAAAAATTGAAAATCGTTTTCAAAACTTTTCAGAAATGGATCAGATTCTTTTTCAATCTGGCTTTGCCTTGCAACAATTGAATAGGAAACAAGAATCCTTGGTCAAATACCAAAAGCTTTTGAAAAAGTTTGAAAAATCTTTGTTAAGATCCGACGCAGCGATTGCAGTTGGTGAAATCTACTTTGAAAACCAAAAATATCAAGAAGCCCTTGCTAATTTTAAAATTTCTGAAAGTGCTGCGATCACTAAAAATACTCCCTACGCGATTTATAAGTCGGCATGGTGCTATTATAATTTAAAACGCAACCAAGACGCGGTGGACACTTTGACTCGATTGCTGAAAGATTCGCAGATTAATTTGTTGGTTCGTCAAGAATCCATTCGCGATTTAACTTTATTTGTATCAGAAATTAAAAAATCTTCCGAAATTTTAAGTTTCTTTACTAAAATTGTCAGTCCCACAGAACTGTCGCAAGTAATTCAAGATCTTTCCAAACTTTATTTAAAACATTCCAGATCCAAAGAAGCCTTGGAATTTTTGCAGGCATTTTTGGATAATTCCAGCGACCACACGGCGGCTATGCAAGCACGCATTCAGATGATGGAAGCCTTTGAAAATTTAAAACAGCATGATCGAACCTTAGATATTATGCGCATCGCCTTAGATGTGTGTGGACAGCAGCAAGCCCCTGCGCGCATCCAAGAATGCCAGACCGATGTGGAAGCACGAGTTTTAAAAATTGCTCAAGACTGGTGGAATACCGCACAGAATGCCAAAGATCCTGTGCGAAAAAAGAAATATTATGATTCAGCAGAAAATGCATTGATTGAACTGAACGTGCGCATCAAACGCATTGTTCCTGATTTCCAATTTGCCGCGGCAGAACTGCTTTTCCAAAGGGAAAAATGGGCTTTGGCGGCTGGATATTATCAAAAGGTTTACCAAAATGACAAAAAAGATTTAAAACGCGCAGAAGAATCTCAATATGCTGAAATTGTTTGTTTGGAAAAAACCAAAAACAAAGACCAACTGCGCCCGACCGTCATTGCTTTGTCAGAGATATTTTTAAAACAATATCCAAAAAACACCAATGCTGATTCTTTAATGTTACGATTAGCAGAACTTTATAAGGATGATCACAATTACCCGGCTGCATTGAAAATAATCGAGAAAATTGAAGCCCGCATGGTTGCGGCCAAGGATTTAAAAATTCAAATTTATCTCGAGCAAAATGAATACAAAAAAGCTCAGGCGCAGATGGACACAGACATCAAATCCGAAGGCAATTCCGACCGTGCTAAGAAACTATCCCGCGCCCAAGACGAGCTGACTTTGGTTGGTATTCAGAACAATAAAAAAGGTTTACAAAAATACCTGAATGACTTATTGAACTACGCGCAACATGAACAACAAGTTGATTTGGCCGAAAAAGCCTTCTTCGATGGACTTGCCCAAGCCAGTAAAAACAGATTCACTCAAGCTGCCTTGGAATTTTCAAATGAAATCCGCAAGCGATTCCCTGCACATAAAAAAATCAAGGAATTAAAAGAATCGCAATTGCAATATATGCTAGATCTTGGCCAGTTTAAGGAAGCTGCCGCCATTTATGAAACCAAGGGCGAACACGAATTGGCTGCTGAACTTTACCGTTTGGATGGACAAAAAGTTCAAAGCGAAAACATTCTTAAATCCATTGAAAAACAAAACCTTAAAGAAAACAAAGAACCCTTTGTCACTCGCCAAATGGTCAAACAACTGAAAAATCTGTTTGATGCAGGGAAAATGAAAGAAAGTTTTGATTTTGCAAAAAAAATTATCGCACGCAAAGTGGATTCTTCAGAACGAGCACCCGCGCGATACTATCAAGCACTGATTCTTGAAAAAGAATTCATTGCACAAAGTTTAAAATCTTCTGATCCCAGTCGTTTGAATTTGCTTTTGGAATACAAACTAGAAAAATTTGAAAAAGTACAGACCGCCTTCCTTGGCACTACACAGATGACTGATAATGCTCAAATTTGGAATGATGCTTTTTCTGGAATCCAAAGATCCTTAGACAGTATGATCGAAGATTTAAAACAAATTAAATCAGGCAACTCTTCCAAAGAAATTGCCCAGGCTTTAGATTTGCTGAAGCAGAAAAAAGTAGAAATTGATCAGCAGAAACAAAATATCGCCCAGACACTGTTGAATAAATCCATGCAAAACCCCAATGGTAAATCCACTGTGCATATTGAAAAGTGGAAGCGTTATGTGGATCTTAAAAAATCTCAAACTTGGCAAAACCTAGATAGCAAAGAAAAAGCACGACTGATTTCACAGTCTTCGCTGAAAGACGATGAAGCCGAAAAAGCCATTGTTGCCACTGCTTTGCAAAGCGAAGATGAAGGCCAATTTGAAAAAGCGATTTGGTATTTAAGTCGATGGAGTCAAAAGCTGAAAAGCGATTTAATCCAATATCATTTGGTTCGAATCGCGACGAAAAATTCAGTGAAAATTGATCAACATTTGATCGGCAGCGGATTTTCAAAAAGTTATTCTTTGCCAGAAGAAAAAGAATTCCTCGAATTGATTGCGTCTCAAAAACGAAATCAATCTAGTGCAAAAGTAGATATAACTGGAGATATCGATAAAAATTGATATACTAAGATAGTTAAGTTAATCCTTCGTTCGCGCAGTACGTAATCTCTGAAGTCGAAGATCAAGCACCCATGAAGGTGAATGTATGATCTTCTCTGAAAAAGTTTTTAACCGCATTGTTCGTTTTGGCGTTATAATTTCCATCAGTTTATTTCTGATGAACTTTATTATCAATTCGCAGGCAAATGCTGAAACTAAAAAATTCAAATCTTCCAAAGTTCAAGAAGTCGATTTCGACGAAATGAGCATCAAAGGCCAAGTGCGATCTCCTGAAGGCGCATACCTTGTGCAAAAACGCGGAATGAAATTCCTGCCTATCTATGAAGTCAAAAAAGAAATGGATACAAAAATTCGTCAAACCACAATTGGGATGGAGTAATCCCTATGTCACAACTGTTGATTAGACAAACCAAGGATGGTCAAGCATTGCGAACGTGGAGAATCTATCCAGAAGATTCACCATCCACTTTCGGCACAGCTCGATTAGCTCGAATGATCTCGGTGGATATCGGATCCTCATCTTTTGATGGAGTTTTAGAAT
>JBBQHD010000124.1:0-7666 GCA_038323665.1 Bdellovibrionales bacterium | reverse complement strand
CAAATCAAAAATTCCTGTTTTTTCTGGGACTGCAATAATTTCGGCATCCCAATCGATAATGGGTTTTAATTTGCGAGCTTCTTCCACAGAAATAACCGGAGTTTTATTTCTTTGATTTTCCAAATAGGTTTCGCGCAAAACTTTATTTTCTTTTTTGGTTTCATCCCATTGCTGCTGACGGTTTTCCGAATGCAGCAAACGGTTGCAGACTTCGACCACCAAGGAGGCATCGCCCACTTGCACCACAGGCTGGGAATAATGTTCATCCATCTTAACTGCCGTATGAACTTTCGAAGTGGTGGCGCCGCCAATTAAAATGGGAATATCAAATTTTTCATTTTCAAATTGCTGCAGATTAAAAATCATTTCATCCAAAGATGGCGTGATCAACCCACTAAGCCCAATAAGATCCACTTTTAATTCACGGGCCTTATCGCGGATCTGCGCAAAGGGAATCATCACCCCAAGATCAACAACCTCATAACCGTTGCAGGCCAAAACAACGCCGACAATATTTTTTCCAATATCGTGAACGTCGCCTTTAACCGTCGCCAGCAAAATTTTTCCTTGCGAAGTTTTTTTAGAAATTTCGCGTTCTTTTTGCATCAAGGGCTCCAAAAAGGCCACAGCTTTTTTCATCACTCGGGCGCTTTTCACCACTTGGGGTAAAAACATTTTTCCAGAACCGAACAGTTCTCCGACCACTTTCATCGCGCTCATCAGTTGGCCTTCGATCACGCGCAATGGAGTTTTCTCGATCGCCAATGCTTCTTGCGTATCATCCACAATCCACTGATCCAGCCCTTTGACAAAGGCGTGAGTAATCCGTTCCTGCAAATCTTTATTGCGCCAATCGGGTGTCGTATTGGCGGCTGCAGTGGGTTCGACTTTTTGACTTTGCAGTTGTGTTGCCAATTCCAAAAGTTTTTCCGATGCTTCCGGCGATCGGTTGAATATCACATCTTCGACTTTTTGTTTTAAATTGGGCGCAATCTCATCAACAACTTCCAACATCCCTGCATTGACGATGCCCATATCCAATCCTGAACGAATGGCGTGATACAGAAAAATCGCATGCAAGGCTTCGCGGATTTGATTTTGACCGCGGAAAGAAAAAGATAAATTGGAAATTCCACCCGAGGTAAAAGATTCGGGGCACTTTTCTTTGATTTCAGCCACCGCATTAATAAATTCAACCGCGTAGTTGTCGTGTTCGGAAAGTCCTGTGCCAATAGTTAAAACGTTGGGATCAAAAATAATATCGCTGGGATCAAACTGAACTTTTTCAGTCAGCAATTTATAAGCTCGCTGGCAAATGGATACTTTTTCTGCTTGGGTGGCGGCTTGTCCTTTTTCATCAAAGGCCATAACCACAACGGCTGCTCCGTATTTTTTAATCAAACTGGCTTGTTCTAAAAATTTTTCTTCGCCTTCTTTCAGCGAAATGGAATTGACCACAGCTTTGCCCTGCACGCAGTGCAGACCGGCTTCTAAGATTTCCCATTTCGAACTGTCGATCATTATGGGAATGCGCGAAATATCGGGTTCGGCTGCCAAAAGATTTAAAAAATCCTTCATCATTTTTTTGCCGTCGATCATACCTTCGTCAAAATTAATATCCAGTAAATTTGCACCACTGGTTACTTGTTGGCGGGCAATGTCCAGGCAAGCATTTAAATCGCCTGCTTTGACCAGTTTAGAAAATTTAGGCGAACCGGTAATATTTGTGCGCTCGCCAACCATAATAAAAGATCGCTCGCCGCTTGCGGATAAATTGACGGCTTCTAAGCCAGATAAACGCATTTTTTTTGGAAAAGATGGAATTTTTCTAGGCGCCATTCCTTTGACGTTTTTAACAACTTCGGCAATGTGTTTCGGGGTCGTCCCACAACATCCACCCACCACATTGACCAAATTTTGTTCCGCAAAACGCTGCAAATGCCCGGCTAAACTTTCCGGAGTTTCATCATAACCCGTCGGTGCCATCGGATTCGGTAATCCCGCATTCGGATAACAACTGATATAAGCATCGGCCACGCGGGACAGTTCTTTTAAATGAACTTCCATTTCCACTGCACCCAAAGCGCAATTGATTCCCACTGACAGCGGATCCGCATGACGAACGGAATTCCAAAAAGCTTCGACCGTTTGTCCTGACAAAGTTCTGCCTGATGCATCGGTAATCGTAACGGAAATCATCACCGGCAATTTTTCTTTGCGCTGTTCCTGCAATTCGGCAATGGCAAACAAACAAGCTTTGGAATTCAAAGTATCGAAAATAGTTTCTGGCAACAAAATGTCTGCCCCGCCGTCCAACAGTCCGCGCATCTGTTCGGCATAGGATTGTTTCATATCTTCAAATGTAACGGCCCGATAACCGGGATTATTCACATCCGGGGACAAAGACGTGGTGCGATTGGTGGGCCCTAAACAACCCGCCAGATAAACTTTTTTTCCCGGATTGGTTTTTTTAAATTCTGCAATGGCTTCCCGGCCCAGACGTGCGGCGGCCACATTCATTTCATAGGAATAATTTTCTAAATCATAATCTTTTTGCGAGATACTGGTCGCATTGAACGTATTGGTTTCGATAATGTCTGCGCCCGCATTTAAATATTGCAGATAAATATCTTTGATCAATTCTGGCTTGGTCAGACTTAGCAAATCATTGTTGCCCTTAAGATCTTTGTGATGTTTTGCAAATCTTTCGCCACGAAAATCGTTTTCAGATAATTTGTAAAGCTGAATGACCGTTCCCATCGCCCCGTCCAAAAATAAAATTTCTTTGGACAGTCGTTTTTCTAATTCGACAAGGGTTGCATTTTTTTGCAAATTCATTATTTCTTCAGCCGTTTCATTTTTTCAACCGTTTCACGGTATCGACCACATGGCCTGCATCGTTCAAAACGTAAAAGTGCAAACAAGGAACGCCTGCTTCCAACAGTTCTAAGGATTGTTTATACAACCAGCGTGCACCAATTTCTGCCACTTGTTTCGGGGTTTCTAAAACTTCGTCCACCAAGGCATCGGGCAGATCGATATTGAAAGTTTTTGGCAAAGATTTTAATTGCGGAACCGAACGCAGCATTTTTAAGCCAGGAATAATCGGAACATGGATATCAGCAGCCCGGCATAATTTCACAAAATCAAAATACTTCTGATTATCAAAGAACATTTGCGTTACAATATATTGCGCGCCCGCGTCGACTTTCTTTTTTAAATTCTGAATATCAACTTTTAAACTTGGCGCTTCTAAATGTTTTTCAGGATAAGCCGAAACGCCCACACAATAATCCAAAGGCTGCGAGCCATCTAAATCTTCCAAAAATTTGCCTTTTTTCATATCGCAAAGTTGTGAAACCAACTCGCTGGCATATTGATTCACAGTGCGATCGGCCCTTGCTGGTTTTTGAAAATTGGGAATATCACCCCGCAAAGCCAAAACATTGTGAATGCCTAAAAAATTTAATTCGATCAGAGCATCTTCGGTTTCTTCCTTAGAAAATCCCAAACACAAAATGTGTGCAACCGTATCGATTTTAAACCGATTTTGAATAATTCCACAAATCCCCAAAGTTCCTGGACGTTTGCGGAAGGTGCGGCGTTCAATCAAACCATTTTTTTCCTGATAATAGGCCGTCGAAGAATGCGAAGTAACGTCAATCCAAGGTGGCTCAAGGGGCTGCAAACATTCCACAACATCAATGATTTCGCGAATGCTGCGCCCGCGCGGCGGCGGAACGATTTCATAGCTGAATAAGGGGCTTCTGGCTTTTTCTAAGTGCTCGGTTACATGCATGAACCAGAAAATGTATAGAGAAATAATAGGAAGATCAACCCTTGCTCCGGCAAATCATGGTCAAAATATTTTTTGAATGAGGAAAAACTCCTCGTTCGCAAGCTCAGCACGATTGCAGAGGCCGTTGGAACATGGTCTGCAGGTTGCATACTTCATTTGTATAACCAACTAAGGAGAATCCAAAATGGAACAAAATAAAAGCGGCAGTCAAAACTCAACAGCAAACAGTTCAAGCAATACTTCAAGCCTTGGACAGAAATTTAGCGCCGCAATTCCAGGAGCTGATGCCATCACCGAAAAATTCGGCGAGCTGTCTGAAAAAATGCCCAGCATGGGTTATGTGGCGCCTGCACTAGCCAGCGTGGCCTTATCTGCGGGAATTAGTTTATTTTCAAAAAACAAAGGTCTAGCAACTTTTGTCGGCCTGTGGGGCCCAACTATTTTATTGCTCGGAGTTTACAATAAACTTTGCGCAATGGAAAAATCCCGTTCGCAAGATTTACATTAAGTTTTTCAGATAAGACACCAGACCTACTGAATAACCCGCGTTATTGGGTGACAGGCAATTTAGGGACAACTAGTTTTCGGCTGTTCCTAAATTGTCTTTAACCTAAGGGGTGTTTTGTGGGCCAATTATCTCGAATTTTATTTGCAGCAACTTTTGCTTTTGCTCAGTTTGCTCAAGCCAAAATTATTGAAATTCAAAGTTTTACCGAAAGCCTTCCAGCACTAGAATCTGCCTCGTTGGTGGTTTTTGATATCGACAATACCCTTGCACGACCCGCGCAAACTTTGGGCAGTGATCAGTGGTATGGCTCCCGAGTCGAAGTTTGGAAAAAACAAGGGCTTAGTCGCGATGAAGTGATTGAAAAATCCATAGCAGAATGGGTCGAAGTTCAGAAAAAAACCAAAGTGCAAATCACGGAACAGGCCGTTGCCGTCATTCTGCAAAATTTAAAACGTCGGGGAATTCCTGCCATGGCTTTGACGGCAAGACCTATTGAACTTGCCGAAGTCAGCGCCCAACAACTTTCCAGCATAGGAATATCCTTTGCGACGGGCAATCCTTATGGTCAAGAACTGCAATTAGGGAGTGAAAACCCAGCTTTGTATCGCAATGGAATTTTATTTGTCGGGCCAAAGAACAACAAAGGCGAAATACTGCGAACTTTTTTAGAAAAAATTCGCAAAGACGTAAAAAACTTGGTCTTTTTTGATGATAAAAAACATCATGTCGATAGTTTAGAAACTGTTTTTACTGGGATATCAATTAACTATTTAGGCTTTCGTTATGCTTTTTTAGACAAATGGGTCGCAAGTTTTGATGCCAAACTTTCCGAAGTCCAATATGCAGAATTCAAATTAAGCGGAAAATTGCTGTCTGACGAAGAAGCCGCGCAAAAAATAAAATAAACTTTAAGCAATTAACCGCTGTGTTTCTCGGCAATGGATTGCTGGGCAGTGTGCTTCGGCAGTTCAATAAAAAAGGTGGATCCTTCCCCCAATTTACTTTCCACCCAAATTTTTCCTTCATGCGCTGTTACAATTTGCTTAGTAATAAATAATCCCAAACCAAGCCCACTGATTTTCTCAGGATTCCCCACTCGCGCAAATCGATCGAATATTTTATCCTGAACTTCCGGATCAATGCCAATGCCGTGATCCTGAACGGACAAACGCGCCTTATCTTCTAAATCTTCGACCTTGATTGAAACTGGATTTTTTTGGCCATAACGAATGGCATTGGTCAGTAAATTAGTAAGAACCTGTTCAATTTTATAACGGTCCCAATGACCAAAAGTTGTCTCGCTGATTTTGATAATGGGCTTTGGATAATTTTCTTTTTCAAATTGCCCACTTAAACGTTCTAAAACTTCTTGGACCAAATCTGCTAAGTTAAAATATTCTCGGTCCATCTTAAAATGTCCCGAGCGGATGCGCGAAACATCCAGCATATCGTCCACCAACCGAGTCAAACGTGAAACCTGCTTATCCGTTTGTAAAATCAAAGATTTCATACTGGGAACTTCCAAATCACGGGATAAATTTTTATCAAAAGAACGCCTCATCAATTGCGCATGCAATTTCAAAGAAGTCAGCGGAGTTTTCAGTTCATGGGACGCAATCGATAAAAATTCATCGCGGGCATGAACCGCCAACTTTAAATCATCCGCCAAAGTTTCCACTCGCTGCCTGGCCATGTATTGTGGAGTTACATCATGAATATAGCCCAAAATTCCCTTGATGCGATGATTTGATCCTCGCACTGGAACATAGGCAACGTCGACTCGCATATTTTTAAAATTAATTTCATGGCCGACATAAGATTCACCGGTTTTAAAAACTCGATCTAAAATAGTTAAAAAATCTTTGGCTTCTTCGGCATTGAATGCCTCTTTCACAGTTTTTCCCAAAACTTCTTGTCCCACCAATTCCCGAAAAGAATCATTGGCCAAAGTAAATCGATGTTCGCGTCCCGATAAGACCATCAGCGGAATGGGCGTCTGCCTAAAAAAATCTTCTAATTCTTTGCGAGCATACTCTGTTTGTAAACGAGCTTCTTCTTCAAGAATCATAAGTTCTTGCCTTTGCTGATCGACCAGGTTCAATTTTTTTGCAGTAAAGGACATCACGATAATTTGAATCAAGACAATGCTTAAAATTAAAATAGACAAAGCCAATTCGACACTATGATGGTTGCTGTCTTTTAATCGCAAGGACAGCCAGCCTAAAAAGATGGGCAAGAAAACCACAAAAGGCAGAACACGTCTTGCCGTCACGCCGCCCAAATAAGGACTGGTTAAAATTCGAATGGGGCCTTCATCCGGTCGCGAAAATGAAACTCCAAATGTCATCAGTAACATCAGAACAGTCGTTAAACTGCTGATGCGGATATAGGGCCCGATCTGAAATAAATTGGATTCACCATAAATATCTCCCACCAAAGCCAGAAATAATATTAAAGCCAAAGGAATTAAAAACAATGAAGTAACATTTATTTTTATTTTTTTAGGATGAATATCCAAAAACATTTGGCCTAAACCCAACAGAACAAAACAAAAACTTGAAATGGGCGACATTCTGCCTGGGAAAATACTGCTTCGAATGCTGGGATAGTCTTTGACAAACAATTCATCGACGGCCCAGTTTTGTTGAAATAGATACTGCAGGCTGGTCACCAGACCTATGGCAAAGACCAGAAAAGCAAAACTTTTTCCAGTATAGATTTTCCATAATTTATTACTGTCGGATTTATCCTTTAAAAACCACAAGGACAATGCGCTAAAAACGACCGCCACACAAGAATTGAACTTCATGTTTTCGCCCAATGTAATTTTCAAATCAGAATCGAAAAGCCAAAGACAAACCAAACTTGAACAAGTCAGAAAACTAAGAATTGAAATCAAACCTGGAAGGAATCGGGTTTTATTTTTGAATGTAAATAATCTCAGTTTCATTGGGGCCGCCATTAATTATACTATTTAGCTTGGTTTTGCGAAAGGGGTCAAAACCATAGGTAAATCACTGCAAATTCCATGCAAACTCTACATTGTTTCGCAAAACCTTGTGATTTCTTAACACTAGGAAATTGCAATAGCGCCCGAATACAAACTAAATAGATTTTTGTTTACGATAACTGGGCAAGCGAATTCCCCTTTTGGATTCACGAATAAACTGCAGCTGTTTTTCAACCATGTGATTAAACACAAATAACAGCTGATTGTGTTCACCTTTTTTAAGATCAAAATCTTGGCTTGGGCCGACTAACTGGATGGCATGGTGAATGGCTTCGATGGTGGAATAGCAATCCTTATTGGGCTGTTTGCGCACTCGAAAATTCGATAAGGTTGGCGGTTTGAAAAAGAT
>JBBQHD010000123.1:0-7807 GCA_038323665.1 Bdellovibrionales bacterium | reverse complement strand
TCGATTGTCGGTCAAACTAGAAGGACCTGCTTTGAAAACGGCTGAGTTAAAAGTAAGAACCGTCGAAGCAATTCTAAAACAAATTGATGATCGCTTGAAGGCACAAGAAAAAGCGCGCTTGGCGCAAGCCAATCCCGAAGCAAAACCAGGGGCTGCCGCAACTCCTGATGCAAATCGTGCTCCGGCAGCAGAGGAAAAACCCGAAGTGCCGACGGATTTGACTCAACTACAAAGCATTCCTTCGAAAATTTCTGAACGACTGCCCGATGGAAGTTACCGAGTTCAGGGCGCACAGTCGATTTTGATTCGCGATAAAGAATTCAAAGTCATTTTAGGCGGGGTTGCTCGTCCTGAAGAACTGAATGACGAAAACATCAGCTCGTTAAAATTAATTGAACCACAAGTGGACATTGTCGCCGTTCGTAAACGTGCAGTAGCAGGGGAAAAAGCATATGAAACCGTTTCTGAATAAAATTATTTTTATTGTTCTAATTATTTCTTTGTTGCAGGTTTCGCAAGCTGCGCGATTGAAAGATATTTCCAGCATTCGTGGTGTCCGTGAAAATCAATTGATCGGTTACGGCGTTGTTGTGGGGCTTAAGGGCACCGGCGATGGCAAAGGCGAATTTACTTCGAAAAGTATGGTGCGGATGCTGGATAAACTGGGCGTGAAATTAGATTCACCTGATGTGGTCAGCAAAAATGTGGCGGCAGTTGTGATCACCGCAAAACTTCCAGCATTTGCGAAAGCTGGAAATCCGATGGATGTCACGGTCAGTGCCATTGGCGAAGCTTCGAGTTTAGAAGGTGGAATGCTGTTGCAGACTCCGCTGCGCGCTGCGAATGATCAAGTTTTTGCAGTTGCCCAAGGTGCAGTTTCATTGGGAACAACGGGGAAAGATGCAATTACGACTCAAGGTCGAGTTCCCAATGGGGCGATCATTGAAAAAGACATTCAAGCAGATTTTGCGACCAGAAAAATTTTCCGTTTAACTTTGCACAATCCTGATTTTACCACGGCTGCACGCAGTGTAATTATGGTGAACAAAGAATTGGGTGGATTGTATGCGTCGGCAAAAGATGCGGGGACGATTGATGTGATTACTCCGTTTGCCTATGAAAATAAGGGCGTGGAACTTTTGGCGACGATTGAAAATATTAATGTAAATCCAGATATGAAAGCCATTGTGATCATCAACGAAAAAACTGGAACTGTGGTAATGGGGGACAAAGTTAAAATTTCTAAAGTCGTGGTTTCGCATGGTGGATTAACCGTCAAAGTCGGCGATGGAAAAAAGGGGACGGTCGAAGAAAAAGTCGCGATCCTGGATTCGGGCGCCAGTGTTGGGGATCTAGTGCAAAGTTTAAATCGGCTGGGAATCGGGCCTAAGGACCTGATTTCCCTACTTCAGTCGATCAAAGCAGCTGGAGCTTTGCACGGGGAATTGGAAATATTGTGATTTTATATTTTGTTTTTGAAAGTTTGTTGTAACATAGAAAATGATAAACTGTTTTTTATTTAGTTTTTTAACCCACGTTTTCATGGATGAAAATGTGGACGGGGAGGGCGGGATCGAGGTCGGAAACCAGGAAGGTCTGAGCTTAAAAAGTTTCTCGCAGGAAACAGAAGCACATGGTCAGCAGCGACGCCAGGATGGGTGTCAAGAGGCCCTTGCTCTAAAGTCTCAAGTGCAGGAGGCACGATTGATCTTGGAACCTAACTCCCCAATTTTTTTTCTTTATGAGTGAAATACCATTAAAACCGCCCGGCGGTTTCGGCATGAAAAAAGCAGTGCCCACATCAGAGGACATTCGGGCACAGATTAAAAGTGCCGCGAAAATGTATGAAAAACAATTCGTCGGCGAAATGATCAAGGCGATGCGCTCGAGCGTGCAAGAAAGCGGATTGATTACAAAAAATCCCGCCGAGAAATTATTTTCCGAAGAAATGGATCAGCACTACGCCCAGCAATGGTCCGATCAAGGATCGCTAAGCTTGGCAACGATGATTGAAAATCAAATTATCGATCGTTACGGAGAAAAATGGGGATTGAAGGAAAATCCTTTGCCTGTGCGCGGGCCGTTGCCGCTGAGTGCGAAGGATTTGAGTAAGGGCGCGATTGCCTTGACGGCGAAAGATCAGATGTCGGGAAGTGCAGATAGTAAAAATGAGTCCTCAGTTAAAGGTTACTTGTATGCGAAAGAAAATAAATTGGATTCGATGTTCAATTTACCCGCATCTGCAGATGGAGAAGGTCATTCTGTGACCAATCCCTGGTCGGGATCTGTTCAAAAAATCCCGGGCACTCGGGAACCCGAGCAAATTTATTTAATCAAACATGATAATGGTTTGGAAAGCCGCTTGGCTTTTCAGGGAAAAAGCTTACTGGGCTTCGATGCACAATTTCTGGAAGCCGGCGCAGAGCTTGGCAAAACTTCGGCGGATGCGGGGAGTTTATTTTGGTCTTTGCGGAAGTTTTAGGCTTTTGTCGAAGATTTTTTTTAGATTAAATCAAATTAAATAAATTAAATTAAATTTAATTTAATAAATTCCAAATTTATAAAGCGGCAAATTGTTTTTCTAGTTCTGCGCCGAACTGAAGTTAAACTATTGCGCTGGATTTTCTTGGAAGAATGTTTATATAAACTCGCAGGCCTCGAAGCTGCGAAGAAATTTTAATCTTGCGTCAGAAAAAATAATATTTGACGAGTTTTCTTCGCACGCAAGGGTTCAGGATTTAAATGCAGTTTTCTTTCCAATTAGTTTTAATAAAAAATGCAGCGATCGCCCTGCAATTCGCCAATCTGAGCCCTTCGGGGGAAATATATCTTCCCTTGATGCAAAAACAAAATTCTGCAAATTCGATTTTTGAAAAGTCGTGTTAGCTTACTTTCAGTTCGGCGCAGAACTAGAAAGAGGATTTTATGTTGGAATTGAAAGAGCAAATAAATTTTGCAGAAGATGCTTCGCAGGGGAAAAATCTTTTAGACGCAATAAGTGGAGGGGAAAATCCAGGTGCAGATCAAAAAGCACGAAGCTCTTTTTTGGGTAAAACTGAAGATAAATTCAAATTTCTTGAAAACCAGCAAATTTTAAATCAAATCAGAAAAATGGCCAAGGACGAGCAGAGTCTAACTTTGCAAGTGATCGAACTGATTGCCGAAGTCGAACACAGAAAAATATTTCTGAATTTAGGTTTTGGATCCCTGTTTGACTTTGTCACCCAGGATTTGGGTTATGACCCATCGTCGGCGGCCAGAAGAATCCACGCTGCTCGCGCGATTCGCGTTGTTCCGGAAATCAAAGAAAAAATTGCTGATGGCAGTTTAAGTCTTTCGGTGGTTTCGCAAGCGCAAAACTTTTTCCGCAAGAAAGCGCAGGATTCTGGGCAGAAAATTTCAGTCGAAGAAAAAACCGAAGTATTTCAAATCTTGGAAAACAAAACTACTCGCGAAGCCGAGCGCGAATTGTTTAAAATTGCTCCTGAGCTTTGTTTGAAATCCAAAGAGCAGGTTAAAACGATTTCTGAAAACCTGACAGAACTTAAATTTGTTGTTGATTCCGACAGCCTTGCAAAAATCGAGCAACTAAAACTTTGGATATCGCACCAGAATCCGAATATGACTTTGGCAGAGCTTTTTAAATGGATAATTGACGATGCTTATCTGCGACTAGCGAAATCTAAATCCGGGTTTAATTCGAAGCCAGAATTGAAACCGGTGCAGAATAATTTAGACCAAACAGGTTCACGAATGAAAAATAATTCTCAGTCAGAAGCCCAAGAACCTCAGATCGAACAGGCGAAGAGTTACTTCGGCGCCGAACCTGAAATAAAACATAAGCGATCGCGGTATATTTCTGCTGAAATAAAAAAAATGGTTTGGCTGCGCGATGGCGGTTGCTGCCAATTTGTAAATTCTTCGAATGGGAAAAAATGCGGGTCGGAATTCCAAATCCAGCTTGATCATATTCATCCATTCCGTCATTTAGGTGAGCATTCATCGCAAAATCTGCGCCTTTTTTGCGGAAACCATAACAGGCTGCGCGGTTAGTGCAGTATCTGGAGGAAAAGATTTTAATTTCCCATCCAAAATGATTTCAGGAAACGCGACTAGGCTTTGGGTAGGTGGGTTTCCGCCAGGGCCGCGGGATTCACGGATGGGGTCAAGACACTCATTACCCAAAGCCTAGTCGCGTTTCCTGAAATCATTTTGGACCGACGTCTCAATATGATACTCTGAAAGAGACTCATACTTTGCCGCTTGGAGGAAATATATGAAAGTAAACAACAGTAAAATTGGTCAGAACCTAAATCTGACCGAAGGTGCGAAATCTGACAAAGCCAGTGGCGCAAAAGATATGGGAAAAGATTCCAAAATTTCCAAGCCAGATTTTTTTGATGCTGGTGCCTCCAAGGTCGATGTGTCGGATCGTGCGCAACAAGCTAAAAAAATCAAAGAACTTGCCAATAAAGTTCCTGATATTGATCAAGAAAAAGTCGCCAAATTTCGTCAGATGATCGACGAAGGCAAATATAAAATCGATGCCAATGCCGTCGCCAGCCGCATGGTGGACGAGCATTTAGAAACAATGGAATGAGATAGTTTATGAAGCCATGGACGGCTGTCGAAAAACTGATTTTATGTCTGCAGGAAACCAAAACAATTCACCAGGAATTGATCGAACTGCTTGCGACTGAAAAAGAAATCTATATTCGTGCCCAAGTCCAAGAATTGGAAAAATTAAATCACGACAAAGAACTTTATTTGCAAAAAATTAAATTGGCAGAACAATTGCGGTTTAAAATTATGGAAGAAGTTTCAACAGAACTTAGTTTAATCAAAGTTCCGCAAAATATTTCAGAATTATTAACCAGGTTGCCGGAAGAACAAAAGCAAAAAGTTTGGAATCTGAAAATTGAATTAGAAAGCCTGATCCAAACCTTATCGGACACCAACAAAGACAACAGCATCTATGCAAATTCGGCGCTGAAAACTTTGAACGGTGCCATGGATCAGGTGAAAGAAAGCATCAGCGGTAAGAAAACTTATAAGAAAAAAGGTAATTTTAAAGAGGGACCGGATCAAGCAGGCAATTTTATGAGCAAAGAAGCTTAAGGCGGAGCATGGCTAAGATTTCCAACATGATGGATATTGGAAAACGTTCGATGTCGAACAGCGGCACTGCTTTGCAGGTCGCGGGTCACAACATCGCCGGCCGTTCGGTGGAAAACTTTTCCCGGCAACGTGTGGAAATTCAAACCAACGTCCCGATTACCGAAGGCAAACTGCAACTGGGAATGGGTGCGCGCGCAGGAAACGTGACCCGAGTGAACAATCCATTTTTGGAAAAACAAATTCAAAAAGAAACCAGTCAATTGGGTTATGCCGACGGGCGCGCGGAAAATATGTCGCGCATCGAACAAGTTTATAACGAACAATTAAACAAAGGCCTAAATACCAGCATCGGCGCCTTTTTCAACTCGTTCCGAGAACTGGCCAACCAACCGGAAAGTTTAGCCTCGCGAACCCTGGTGCGGGAAGCTGGTCTGACCATGGGACAGGACTTCGAAAAAATAAATCGGCAATTAAAAGACATTCAGCGCGACATCGATTTTCAATTAAAAACCGACGTCGATCAGCTGAATCAGATGAGCAAAGAAATTGCCAGCCTGAACCAAAAAATCATGCAGGCTGAAAATTTAGGAACCTCGCCCAACGATGAAAAAGATCGCAGGGATTTATTGCTGAAAAAAATGGGCGAAAAAATCGACATCAGTTTTGGCGAAGATAAATTTGGGAATATCGCAGTTCATGCAGGCAAAATTGGAATTTTGGTTTCGGGAAGCTCGGCCAACGAACTGCATTGCACGGAAACCGGCGCCAGAGATCGCGCCGAAATATTTTTTAAAAATTCTGAAAACGGTTCGTCTTTCCAAGTCACAGATTTGGCAACGGGTGGTCGCATCGGCGCCGGCATCGAAGTGCGAGACAAAGTCATCGAGGATTTACTGGGCTCGGTCGATACGATGGCGCACAGTATGATGAAAGAAGTGAATGCTGCGCACATCGAAGGATTTGATCGATATGGCAAAGAAGGTATTTTATTTTTCGATATGCCCGATCAAGTAAAGGGTGCTGCTGCCGTTGTGAAAATTAACGAAACCATTAACAAAGATGTGGGCAAAATTTCTGTGGCAGCTCGTCCCGATGCTCCGGGTGATAATACCGTGGCCAATGTGATTTCATCTTTGCAATACCAAAAAATTATGGCGCATGGCCAGGCGACTTTTGATGATTATTACAATACCAGCGTTGGGCAAATTGGAACTGTGGTTCAGCGTGCGGTTAAAAATCATGAATCGCAAAAAAATATTGTTGATCAGTTGGGTAATATTCGCGAAAGCGTTTCCGGAGTCAGTTTAGACGAAGAAGCGACGAAGATGATTGAGTTTCAAAAAGCATACGATGCATCGGCAAGACTGATTCGCGTGGCCGATGAAATGTATGACACGGTTTTAAATTTAAAAAGATTATAAAGGATAACGATCGATGAGAATCGCAGATAAAATGCGCTACGGACAAGTTGAAAGAAATCTTCAGAACAACCGTGCTGAAATGTCGCAACTGCAGAATCAAGCGGCCACGCAAAAACGCGTGACCAAACCTTCGGATGATCCTTTGGCCGCGACCCGAGTGTTGGAAGCCCGCAGTGAAGAACGCGGCAATGTGCAATTTACCAAAAGTATTTTCTATATGAAAAACTTTTTGGAATTTTCCGATCAAGCCCTGGGCGAAATGACGGAGGCTTTGAATCGGTCCAAAGAATTGGCCTTGGGCCAGGCTTCCGATGCAGGGGCAAGTGCGCTAACTCGCCGAGCGGTGGCGGAAGAAATCGGGCAACTGTATTCGCAGGCTTTGCAAATCGGCAACCGAAAGTTGGGCGATCGATTTATTTTTTCTGGCTATAAAACTCAGACTCAACCCTTTGACAAACATGGCGAATACCACGGCGACGAAGGCGATATGAAAGTGCAACTGCACAAAAAAGCTTTCGTAGCGATGAATTTACCGGGCAGCAAAGTTTTTGCGGGCCAGGGATTGGGTGCCGACGGCATTGCTCATACTGAGGAAACTCCGGTGACCACGCCCGAATTAATGGAGTATCGACACGAGCTGGACAACAAACCTCCCGAGCAGCCGGCGAAATTGGAAATGCGATCACCGGCTTCGGTGAATGATATTCTCACTTCGGGCATCAATGTTTTCAATGTGATGAAAAGTTTGGAAATCGCCCTGCGAACCAACGACAAAGAACAGGTGCAATCCTCGTTGAATGGACTGGATCAAGCCCTGCAGCAGGTGATTTTAGCCAGGGCCGAACTTGGATCGCGGTTGAGTTCCGTCAACGGAACTTTAGAAAGCTTACAAAAAGCGATTGTGGATAATAAGACTTTGGCCTCGCAGCTTGAAGACGCGGAAATTTTCCAAACCGTCAGTGACATAAACAAAACCGACGCGACCCTTAAGGCAAGTTTAGAGACTTCGGGGAAGCTGATCCAGCCTTCGCTTCTTGACTTTATCAAATAATTTGAATAGCTACAGTTTCCAGAAGTAAATCCGATAAAGCTTCAAGATCTTCAGGAGGAGGAGCTAGTTATGTTAGTGCTGACAAGGAAGTTAGGCGAGAGTATCGCCATCGACGATCACATTCGAATTCGAGTTGTTCAAATCAAAGGCAAGCAAGTCCGCTTGGGCATTGAAGCTCCGAAAGACACCAAGATTCACCGCGAGGAAGTTTATTTGG
>JBBQHD010000122.1:0-7841 GCA_038323665.1 Bdellovibrionales bacterium | reverse complement strand
TGCTACATCCTAATAAGTGAAATTTCTGACTTTACTGTGGCTTAGTTTTTTATGTTTGGCGGGATTTTTTATTCCTGTTTCAGCTGTTCAGATGAATGCTGCACAAATGTTAAAAAACCCTGCCTGGCCCCATCTTTTGGGCATGGATTCTTTGGGCCGCGATCTGTTTTTGCGGATTTTATTGGCCGCACAGAATTCTTTGCTCATCGGATTTACGGCGACTTTTATTTCTTTGCTGATTGCTTTTTTGGTTGGAGTAATCTTTTCCGAAGTTTTCCCCCGCCTGACCCTGCAGATTTTAAATTTACTGCAAGCTTTCCCCGGGCAATTTTTTGCATTTTTAATTGCATTTTTTTTGATTGAAACGGGTCTTGTTTCAGGATTGCTCGGGGTCATCTTTGCTTTGGGTCTTACCCACTGGATTTATGCGGCACGAGTTTATCTGTCTTTTAAAACTGATTTGATGAAAAACCAATTTATCGAAGCCTCGTATGCGATGGGATCATCCAGGTGGGAAACTTTGTTCACCCATTTTGCACCCCGAATGTTTAAAAAAACTTACGAAATGTTTCTGATAACTTTGCCACAAATTATTTTGGCCGAAAGTTTATTAAGTTTTGTGGGTTTTGGCGTCCAACCCCCACAAACCAGTTGGGGACAATTGCTGCGCGAAGGCTGGAGCTTTTTCGCTCTGGCCCCGGGGATTCTATTATTTCCCGCAGGATTTTTGTTTATCACGATATTCCTAATCGACTGGGTTCGTAGTGCGCGGGTTCAGGTGGGGCGATCGTATTGAACGGAAATAGTTAGGTTGTAAATAAGATCGACAATAAAGTCTGCGCAGTTCTGCTTTAAGCTGGCTCAGGAATTGCTAATAGCATTCGTATGCTTAAGCAGTTGTTATCCATTCAATTTCTAATTTTTGTAACTTTACCGTTGTTTGCTCAGCAGGATTTGCCCTCTCGTGAGATACGAGTTTTCTCGAAGGATAGTTTGGAACATGATTATCAAGAGCATTTTCGCAGTATTTTCAATGTAAAGCCGCCCAGGATTAATTCTGGTGTTCTAAGTATAATGACTGCTCCGGCGATAGCTGATTGCCAGGTTTATCAAGCGAAACTTGGTAAAAAAATCGAATCGTTCCCGATCGAAACTTACTTAAATGAGAATGATAGCTATTGGGATAAGATTACTAATAAACGAACCTACACAACGAATATGGATGCAATCGAAAATGAAATTATAAATAAATACCAACGGGGAAGAAGTTTTTCGAGCAAAACTAAAGCGATAGCCTTAATTAAAAGAAAAGATTTAGTAGTCACTATTTTTGAAGTAGAACGTGGGGCGCTTATTACAAAGTGTCTACCCACGCTAAGAACCGATCTAAGTAGCATTTATGGGCTTCGTAGTCGAACTCCGAAAGTTACGACAATCGATTTTTCATTTTTATATAAAGGTCAGCTGCGGGAAATATCGCATCCAATCTTTGAGCCGCAAGTCATCAAAGAAGTTTCTAATTCTATTTATTCACCAAATTTTTCTAATTTAGGGGGAAACCTTTCAGATGATACAATTTTTCCTTCAAACATCAGAAATAGTTCCTACTTTTTTTCTGATAGAATGTCGGCGATAACTAGCGCAAACGAAAGCGGTGATTTAATAGATATGTTAATGGTTGAAATTACTCCCTCTAAAAATGAAAGAACCATCATTCGTAGCGAGTATATGATGGAATTCACGATGAGAAATGATCCTGCTCATCCTGTCGAGTCAGCGGCGGTGTTATTTTCAGATTTGTATAAATCCTGTGTTGATAAACAGATTGATGAATTTAAAAAAATATATGATCAGCAAACTAATTCTATTCCTGTAGAAATTTTAGAGGGTTTAAGTGAAAATAGTTTAGTGAAACACTTGAATTACTTAAGGAAGAATAATGTAAATCTTTTTAATTATTTCTCAGTCTCGATTGATATCATCGATACGCGAAAAGATAATCCGTATGAGAAAATGTTCGAGCTAGCGCTTCCCCCAGCAGAAGATTTACTTAAAGTTAAGCCGCAATTATCTGTAGGTTCCAAAGATGGACAAACGCCAACACGTTTAAAAATCAGCCCAGTTTTATTTGCGAATGGTCATTGTGAAGTTGTTGCAGCAAAAGATTTATTCCTGCCACTGATGACCGAATTTGCCGAAGCATACCGTATACATCGAGATGCGATGGGTCCTCATTGGAGACGAAAGTAAAAGTATAATAAGCTAATAATGAGGATTCAATTTTTAATCGTTCTACCGCTGTCATTGCTGGCGCAGCAACAGGATGACAGCACACCAAGATGTTATCCTACCCAATTGCTGCTGCACGAATACCAACAGCAGTTTTCCAAGGATTTCGGGGTAATATCCCCAGAGATCACTTCCGGGGTGATGCAGATGGAAAGTTTTGCTAGTATTACTGATTGCAAAGTCTATGAAGCAAAGATTGGAAACATTATAAATTCGCGCCGGTTTAAATTAAAAGGAATATCGCACTTTTAAAACATTATTTTCGAAGTTGTATAAATCATGCGCACAAAAACAAATCGCAGAATTCAAAAAAATATTAAGTTTGCCAGGTCAGGAAAAATTGCGTGGAATATTAAGCTACTTAAAAGCTAGTGGTTCAAATCTTGCGAATTATCTAGGGATTGAAATTAATATTTTCGATCTTCGGAAGCTTGTCGCAATTGATGCTGAAAATAAATTATTCAGTAACATTACATATGATATCTATGCGCCAAGACTGAAACTAATTAAAAGTTCAAACAAAAAAGAATTAATTCTAGAGCCAGTCTTACATAAGAACAGAGACTGTGAAGTTGTTTCAGCAAAAGACTTATCTGCACATTTGGGATTTTTTTTTGATGGGGTTTATGAATTTGAGAAGCAGGGCCTTGACCCCTATTGGCCGGGGAAATAGCCCTTACGATCTGCAAAATTAACAAATCAGCAATTTATATCGCGTTGTCTCAATTCGAGACTGTTAAGCGAAAAATGTAACTGTCAAAAAAATTGTCAGGCTGGTGATCTTGCGTTTGAGTTGGATTGGCGTAGGAATTGCTTTGTAAATGCTTATGCGTGCATTGAATTCCATTCTATTTTTAATTGCAAATCTACTTTGCCTATCGGCTGTGTCCGCAAAGCCAGCGCAGCAGGACTTTCAGAAGCTTATCTGTTCAGGCCAGGGCGCGACATTTGAGCTCTTATTGGATGCAAAAAGAAGCGATGACTGCAATCCATCAGAAAACTCTAAACGACAGCACAGATTCAATCGCTATTTAAACCAGACAAATATGGAATATCAAGGATGCCGAACTGCAGCTGCAAATAATAAGCAGTACAGTATGGTTTATGGTTTTAAAAATAAAAATAGTTCTGAAATTTTTAATATTTATTTTGGAATTAATGAGAAAAAACAGTCGATCAAAATTCAAAGGCACCAGGCCAAATATGTGAATTTATGTTCGGATACCGAGATTCAAAAAATAACTCAGAAATATTTTGGCGCATATCATCTGCTTTCTGTTGAGGATTTAAAGTCTAAGCATATCTTCTTTCTTGGAAAGAAACAGATCAAAGAAGCTTTGAATTCAGTGTTTGAATCTGTGAATCACCCGATCACTAGGAATTTAAATTACAGTCAGGCCTATGAGTCTTTATTCAGAAATGATATTTTGGCATCGTCGCAAAAGCAACTTGTCGAAACCGCCACTTCGTTACTTGCAACTTCCGACCAATGCGAAATCAAAGACAATAAGATTGTTTCTGATAAGAACACTAAGAAATCAGGATTTATTTCAAATCTAGTGTTCTGGCGGAATATTAGTTCTTGCGATTATTTAAACAGAATTTACTGGATGGCTTGTTATAGCAGTTATTTGCACCAGGAAAAAGTGGTTTCAGATGATCAAATTATGTCTTGCCAGAAAGCCATTGATCTAAGCAAATCTTTGCTTGAAAAGTATCCATCATCCAGAAATTCTTTGTTGGATTATCAAACTATCCTAACGCATGCGAAAATTTTAAAATACAATGCCGAACTTCGAAAAATAATCAAAAGCGAAAAATTAGATATTTTAGAAAAACGCAGACAATTTGAAATTCTGACAGAGTCATTCCCTCGAACAAAAGATCTACAAATAAAAGAAAATCAATTCGATGCAGGCATGATCTTTGTGCTTGGCCTTATACAAAGATTGGATTTTGAATTAAACAAAGAGGGAAAACTGTTTCTTTTAAAACGAGCCCTGCAAGGAATCGAAGAAATTTTCGAAATTAGCCAGGGATTTGATCGCGCAAGGCGCATAATGATCTCGGATACTTTCGATCATTATAAAGCCCTTTTAGTGATTGAAAATATTATTTTAGATTTGGGGTCAGATTTAGATCCAAATTCCTCGCGGTTTTATGATGAGCTGATGACCCGGTTACAGCGCATGAAAGATCGTCAACATCAGGATTTCTTACGAGAAATTGAGGAACTTAAGTATTCATCTTTGGGTGATTCGTTAAGTCTTGCTGATATTAAAATTGATACCGGTTTATCTGAAAAATTTAAAAGTGAAGAAGATGTTGTGGATCCCGTCACGGGTGCGATTATTAATTTAAAACAGCAGATTCAAAGCATCATTTCTGAAAGCCAAAAGGAATACACAACTAACCCAATGGATTTTGGCACTTGGAAAAAATCCGCGCGTGCTCACTTAAGAGTAGCGTATTTATCTAAAAAGCTGCTTCCCATGGTGGATGAAATGACAATGTCAGAAATTACTGATGCCAGCGAGACACTTAAAACTTTCGGCGAACAAGCATGGCTGCATTATTTTAAAACAAATAAAAAAGAAGAAGCTTTTAAGGTGAACAGCATGTCTTCAGATCCTGATGCAGATTTATTTTTAATTCCCACGGCAACGGATTTTTACCATTTATCGGTTGCTGAAAGAAAGGAATACATTATCAGGCTGGTTTATGCTCGCAATACGCTTATTGCTGCACAAAATCTGCCATTCTTTGATCAGCAAATGGATGCTGAGTTCAAAGCATTTTATTCACTTCCATTGTCTTCGGAATTTGTAAGAAAGAATTACTCTAAGGCTAGATCTTTGGATGATATTTATAAGTTATGGTTGTTATCTAAAATTAGCCAATATGAAATTTATAAAATTAATGAGTACAAGGTTAAGACTGGGAAATATTTTTCCTTAATCGCGGAAAACTATGAAAAAATTCATAAACGATTAGTTCTTAAAAGACCTAATCTTAAGATTTCAGATTTAGAAAGTCTGATAGTGCCTTTGGAAACCCAACTGAATGATAATTTAAAAAATCATAAAAAATTTATTCAAGCAAATCAGTTTTTATATTTCACAGCCATTGACCCGGCAGATAAATTTATTTCATTAGAAATTTCACTTGGGACAGAGATGTCGACACTTGACGGGTACAAAGATCCATTGGAAACACAGGTTTTAAAAACAGAACTTAAAGGGCAGATCGATCAAAGTTTTTATGCTTTCATGCAGGAACGAATTAATTCCTTGGGGTATTCAGAGTTAAAAGTAGATTACATACTGCCACTTTTGAAAAATTCCGGAACTAGATTGGATGATCTTCTTAAAGTTTTTCTGCAAGATAAATTGAAAGCAACTGTGTTGGCATATGTCCAGGATACGGCAAAGGATAAATTCTTTGAAAAAAACTGGGGCAAAGTTTTTGAACAAATCTTTGCCACAAAAGTTATGCCGCAAATGAATGATTACAGTATTGCAAGTTTGCGCGCAGGACTGTCAAATTTTGAAAACAATAAACTTAAGGATTTAAAAAAATTCTTATTGGATATGAATTGCACCAAAGACTGGGAACAATATCAGTTTAAATTCAATGCGGAAAATTTACTTTGGGCAGAGTTTCTTTTTAAAGAAACAAAAATTTCAATCGAAAATTACAAGATGCGAATAGAAAATAACTTAACTTTGAAAATCAAACCTAATTTTTCAGAATTGTCCTTTTCAACAAGTCTGGAAACAATTTTGAAGTCAGTGAATTTCGGTGAATTAGAAAGTAAGTTTGTTTTTCCAAGATTAAAATCAAGCAAAGCTGACTTAGATCAATTATTGGCTGAATACCGCAAACTTAAAAAATCAGATGATTATGGAACGGCTTCGGATAAACCAAAAGCTGAAACAAATGCGGATGTTCCTCAAACTAAAAAGGGTAAAGAAAACGGCAGCAGTAAACCATCAGATGATGAATCAGGAAGTCCTAAAGGATCTTTTTTGGGTTTTCTATCGGGATTATTTGATGGTTGGGGTTCCGGGCTCGGGTCTGGTTCAGGCTCAGGATCGGGTTCTGATTCTGATTCTGTGGAAGACAGAGGCTTGTACGTTTTCTATAATGGCTTCCCCAAAAAACCTTATTTTGCACAAAAGCGATATTTAAGAATGGATGGAAAATATTCTGTCGAAATTGAGAAGTTTTTAAATACTGAAACTAGGGTAGCTCCTGGCGGCGGGGTTCAAATTTATGTCACATATACTAAAGAGGCTGCGGCTGTTTTAACAAATTTTCTTATCCCTTCGGGTAAAGGCGAAGGGACTGCTTCAGACTTTTTGGGATCAGCTACTTTAGGCAAGCATATAAATAAAATTGATTTAAGAAAATCCACAGTGAAGGTCCCAATGATTCCTAATTTATTGCACTATACTATATCTGATTTTAGCACCAAAGAGAATGAAAATGCTTTCGTGCACATTCCGCCTGAGGAAGATCAGAACTATAGAGATTATTATTTACTAAGAGATGTGGATTTAAAGTTAGACCCAGCCTTGGTTTTTTATTTAAAGCGAACTTTACAATACCACAAAGAAGAGATTCGACTGGCAAAAGCCTATATGTCTTTAATAGACCCCAAAGACTCTGCTGAACGTCAGAAATTGACAGATGTACTGGAAGATCGAGCGAATAATACAAAAAAATGGGAAGCCTTTCAAAAACTAGTATTAAATTTTTTAAAATTTAAAAAAATACACGTCCAGAAACTATCAAGTGGAAATCTTGAAAGCGTCGTTCGAGCAATGGAAGAAAAATATCAGTTTTCAGATAAGCCAGATGTGGAAATGCCTCCCTCTGCATACCTGGCACACAGGATAGATTTAAATAGAGTGAGCAAGTACGTTCAAGATTATTTTGTTGAAGCCTATAGATACGTCAAACGCGGAACAAAAGACAATCCAATAAGTTATAGTGCAATTTCCCGGCATCCTGATTATGGAACGACCATTCAAAAAAATATAGATGAACAAAGTGGTAATTGCGCTGAAAGCAATGCTTTATATGCCACGATTTTAAGAAAATATTTTAAAATTCCAGCAAGAAATGTAATTGGTTTTGTCGGGGAACGAAGAGACAATATGAACTATAAGTATTCAAAAAAACAACCAGCGTCTGCGAACGTGATTTCACTTATGGAAGATGGGCATGCATGGTCTGAAGTTCTGATCGATGATGTTTGGAAAAGATTTGATGCAACCCCTTATGATGAACAAGTAGAAAAATCCTTGGCTGCTTCGCGAGAAATGAAAAAAGTCGAGAAACCCAAGTCAGCTGAAGGCGGTGGGAAAGTCGGAGCAAAGGAAGCAAAATTCTTATCGACAGAATCAGGAACTGTCCCGCTTTTTTGTTAATCGGACTTTTGACGCAAACATATAAGGGATGATTAAATCTCTGAAACGCGTCAAAGGAGTGATAGCAAATGGAACAAAATCAGGATGCCCCAAGGCGAAAACTTTCGCCAGACCAGA
>JBBQHD010000121.1:0-7891 GCA_038323665.1 Bdellovibrionales bacterium | reverse complement strand
CTATACAGACGCTCTTCTAATTGCTTTTCAATATAGGCGTATCCCTCATTAAATCGATAGGCTTTAATATCCAAAATTTTAACAATATCCTCGTCAGAAATCTCAAAAGAAACTTCATACTCTTTTTGTTTGTCTTTAATGTATTTCCGAACATGCGCGATTGCCGCCGCTGTAAGTTCTGCTTGTGTTGGCAGTAAAACATAATCCGCAGTGATCCTTCGCTTAAGTTTGTCGCCATTTTGAGCCGCGCCAGAAGTGTCGGCATGTGGGTCTGACTCTTTGGCCACCTTCTGGATAAATAAATCCATCAGCTCGATAAGTCTTTCAGGTTTAATAATTTCAACTTCTTTGCCATCAATAAAGACTTTTTGTAACAAAGCAGATCGTCTTATCTCAAGATCTTCCCAAGTTAATTTTTGTGTAGAAGAATCCGTAGAAATTAGTAAATCTTGACCGATATTGCTGGTAAAAATGGGAATAAATCGGCTGACATCCCATTCTTGACCTAGACCATCGGAGAATTTTTTTGAACTGAGTAGATTTACTAAAAAATTAAATATATCTTGGTGGGCAAGATCTGCTTCTTCAAAAATAACATATCCACCCTGAGGATTATCTTTGATAAATTTAGTCAATGGTGATCTTTGCTCTTCAGAGCCAACCAGTCCTGTTGGCGATCCAATCAGTTTATTTAGTCCAAAGCCGCCTTTGTTATATTCGGCCATATTAACTACTAATGGTTTATTATGAAAAAAAACTTCTGCGGCAACTTCCGGGAAGTAACTTTTTCCAGCACCAGGTGGGCCAAAATAAATCCGCGCATTTAATTGTCGCTGTTCAAGATTTCCGAAATGTTCTTTTAAAACAGCTTTTTGAGAACGCTTAAAGGATTCATTGCCGATATAGGATTCTTCAACCTGACTCCACATTCGCTCAAATTTGACATCAAAGTCATGGTCGCCGGGAAGTAGCTCAAGGCCTTTTTGAAACTTTAGGTAATTGCGAATATCGCCTGGAGTAATGGAAAAGTTTTTTTCTTCTTGCGAAAGACTATTTCCAGCGAGCATTCGTTTTTGCAGAGTTCTTAACTTGTAGATTATAGCACCTTCTAAAAGTTCCTTAATAGCCGTGGGATTTCCAGCATGAGGCTGTTCGAATTTTCCATATTTTGCAGCGTATTCAAATCCATCTTCAGTAACATTTGAAAAAGCAAGCTCGCCAATAGTGTGTCGCTCTTGCCACTTAGAAATATAAGCAGATTTTATTGCCTTTATGGCCTCTGCATTATTAAATTCTCGCACATAAGTTTCAAGCCAACGTCTTGAAAACGCAGAATCAGAAATAAAATCTCGTGATTCACTCGAAGTTGTGGCCCAAAAAAAATGAACTAAATTTGAACTAGTGATTTCTTTGGTTAAAAAACTTTTAATTGCATTTCTTGTAAGCTTTGTTGAAACGTGCGCCTCATCGATAAAAAGAATAATATGTGTTTGCAAAGCCTCTGCAAGTTTTTGAGCCGCTCGAATTCTGGTTTTAATGACAGTGGGATCTTTTTCATTGGTAATGTCTGTGATTGAAAGCTCTAGAATAATGGGAATATTATTTCCAGGAAAAGGAATTGTTTTTCTAACCCACGCATCTTGCAGCATTTTTACAAGAGTGGTCTTACCGATACCCGCTTTTCCAGTGATAAGAACATGAGATTTTTCGCCCCTTAAAGTGGCCTGCAAGATTTTTTCTAATTCAATGTCTCGACCCGATAGAATTCCACTTCTGCCAGAATTTAAACTTTGCAGAGCTTCCTCGTAGAAATTGCTTTCAACTGCAGACAAAAGATCTTTTATTATTTCAACTCTTAACGCTTGTGGAAGGCTTTTTAATATCTCTTCAAAGCTAGCGGGATTCGAGCTCGACGGCTGGGAGACTTTTGGCGGAGAATAACTTGAAAGCACTTCAGATCTATTTTCCACCTGGGCAATCATGCTGGCTAAATTTGCATTAATTCTATCTGCTGATTTTCCAAATTTTTCTGAATTAGATTTGAATGTCTCAAGAACAATCCGTGATTCGACTAATTCATTGCGAGTAGCAATTTTTGTAAGTGTGCCGATACAAGCGCCAATTACAAATGTTCTTGCAGGATTGCTTGAATCTATTTCAATTTGAACTCGCAAAGTTTTTAAAAGATGCTGAACAACTTCTGTGTAAGGGTAAGCAGATAAGGCTTCTGCACTTTCTGAAGCTTCGCGCAAATTTAAAGAATCTAGCTTGATTAAAAGACTATCAATTTTTTCAATCTCATCGAGATCTAGAGCTTCTGCTCTGGGTAGGGAGAATTCTAAATGGAGTGAGTTTTGATAATATTTCAGATGGAGCAACTGTGTACCTAAGAGTACAGATGCAATCAAGATCACTCTTGACAGAAAGCGGGCCGCGTAAAATAGACGACCTATTAGAAAAAGTTTGTTTTTTACGATTGAAATCACTTAGGTCTCTTTTCGCAGCCAAAAAGTAATAAGTCTATTGCGGAGACAAGAATTATAATATTTGCACTACGTCTACCAGAACTTCCCTTTTTAGCACATAAAAGCGATAAGTAATTTTTATTAAATGGGGACAATAGCTTGAGCTACGCAGTGGTTAAATGGAATCCATATCTTTGTCGATTTTTACTGATTGCTTTAGTCTGTCTGGGGCCGAGCCTTTTGATTGCAGAACCTCTGTCCGTTTGTGCGAATTTGTTTAAGGTTTTGACGACGGAGCCAAATAATTCGCGACACCATTTAACTACGATCACAAAGACAGCGCTTGTTACCGCGACAAAAGCTAAAATCTTAGAAGTACCCGAGTTTGTTTATATTCGCGAAGTTGCGAAAAAAATGGGTCTGCGGGTATGGCTCTTTGGAGGTACCGCCTCTAGCTATGCACATTATGTAATGTGGGATTTGGCGCGGGAAAATGGAATCGTCCCCTTGCAACCCGATCGGTTTGATTATGATTTCACAAATATTTTTCGAAGTACGCAGGATCTAGATATTGTCGTAGACGGAAGTCCCGAGATCGCTTTGGAGTTTCAAAAAACAATTGCGCAAAGATATGAATTTTTTTTAGGAGCAAAAGCCAATAAATGGGAAGTGCGCTCGCTCAGGCAGAGCAAAGGAAATCCCGGCCAACCCGGTTTTAAAGAAGCACTTTTAGATGACCAGGATTTTAATAATCAAAATACAGACTCACACTCCGTTGGAATGATTGAACTAACTCCGTCGGGTGAACCTGTCATTCGCGACCTGAAATCCTGGAACCAACCGGAAAGTATTTTTTTAGAAGATATTTTAAATAATCGCATTAGTTTTCTTCGAAATTCTAAGCACTCAACAACATCACGTGCGAGACTTGATGAAAATCCCGAAATCCTTTCTGTGATTAGGGTTCTAATAAAGGCTTTTCAATATGAAATAACCCTATCATCAGAAGCCCTTGTTACAATTCGCGAAATTATTGATTCATTTAATCCCAATGCAAATATGAATGCAGTAGCTTTAAGAAAAATTCAGGAAACGGCTGTGAAATTAATTTTTCATGCGGTCAATCTTGAGTATGCGATCGATACTTTGGATCAGCTTGGTTTAAGAAAAAAGTTGATCGCCTTAGGAAACAAAGCAGAAATTGGAAATTTCGCATGGTGGCTGAATAAAGAACCGCTCCGCACAAAGCTTGTCGGCGTGGGGACAGGGAAAACAGCCGCCGAATTAAAAATCACCGAAGTTGCGCATGCTACTAATACCTACCAAGCCTACGAGTCGATGGTGCGATCGCACGCAGGAAGACCAAATGTTCTTATTTCTCGGGACAATACCCCAGGGGAAGGCACGGGTTCCGGAGAAGGATTTTATACTTTAGCCGGCAAAGTTGGTGGCAAAAGTAGCGGACTAACTGTTCGATTGCTGGTGGCCCCCAACGCGCGAATCGATTCCGACTTCACCATTAATGGCACCACTATTGTGTTTAAAAACAAGGCCGCACTAACAGTGGTTCGCCAATCTCTCGATCTTTCCGTCGACGATTTACTTCAAATCGCCACCAACAAGGGAAGCTTTGAAATCGATCCTTCTAACCTCGCACTTTTAGAAACCTTGAAAAGACGATTGAATGCTGCAAGAATTTTAGATGAATTGGATAAGCTGATTGACTCTCGTGCTGATGCCGATCAGGAAAAACTGATTGTAATTTTAACGGCCCTCCATACAAGCAGTGCCTCGCAATTAGTTTCCAAGGAAGCTCTGCAAATCATAGTGCAAAAAGTTTATTTAAAAATCTTGCCCTTTGAAAATGCCAAAGATGATAAGCTTTTATCCCGATACGCTCGCACCATGATCGCCATGGCCGACACCTTAAATGCAGCCAATATTCTATCATTAGGTCAGCTTCGCAATATTTTAGAAAAAATGCCGAAGCATCTTTCATTTTCTTCTTTGAAAACCGAAGCCTTGCTTGCGCAACTGCGTTTTACTAAGGACATTCCACGAGCCGTTTCATTCGGAGAATTATTTTTGACGGTTCTGGAATGGAAAACCGTTCTCGAGAAAATTGCAATGTGGCCCGAGGCGGATGTCCAGTTTAAAAAAGAATTCTACGGCAAATTTTTTGCTTATAATTTTATGCCAAATCAGATAGGTCTTACACTTCGATCGCTCGTTTCCGACAAAAGTTTGAAACCTGCCAATTTTGAAATGGAACGACAATCGATGCTTCAGATGCTTAGTCATATTCCCGAATTCATAGAATGGATTCAGTCTCAGCAGAATTTTACTCCCATAAATCATCCTATTTACAGTTTGCAAGAAACTTTCGGATCGCGTGAATTTAACGATTCGCAACGTGAACTATGTTCCGCAGAAATTGTTGAATGGGGCCATAGCAAAGACATTATAAAAAAAGCAATCCATGCCGGACTGGGCCGCCAGTTTATTTTGGGAACCGACATTTCAAAAAATTTGACTGCTCTTTTTTTAGCAAGAGCACTGCGTGACAAAGGAAATGAAGAATCTCACCTTGAAATAAATCGACTTATAAAAAATCACCCCCAAATTGCACTTTTTCTGAACTATCCATCCTTTTCTTTTGAACTGCTTGCTCCGCTAGTTAACTTGGGATCTTTTCAGCAACGGAAAGAAGCATTTTTTACGCTATCCCTATTACGAAATGAAATCGCTTGGTCTGAGATGAATTTTTCGGAAATCGAAATTACTGAGTTCAGTCGAGAGCTGCTTACTTGGAATTTTGCCGCAACGGACATCGGAATAAAAAAATCAGATTTTGCACATAAAGGCGGTATGAATAAAGCCACAGAAAAATTTTTAGACTTACTTGACTCTGAACGAGAAGAAGATGTTTTAAGAATATTGTGGACCCAAAATTTATTTGCCAAATTTTTTTCTAGTTACAAAGATACATTTTCCGAAAAATTAACACGCGCATTACAGCGATCTTATTCTTTTGAAGTTAGAAAAAAGATGCTTTTTTCCCTTTTACAATTTTCACGGGACCCCGTTAATGATTTTTTAAAGGTAGATCTTTCACCCGCCGAATTACAGCAATTTTTATCCGAACTTATCGCCGCAAAAGATGAAAAATCTGGCTTTAAACTTAAGGCTTACCAACAATATGCCGATCGTTTTTTTGACCAGACTGATATCCTAAAAATAAGTCTTCTTCTCTATCACGCCCGAGCAATTCTAAAAGAATTTCTTGTACCTAACGACGAACTATACCAGCTGGTGCGTGATAATCCACAACTTGCCCTATTTTTACCTCGGCACTTCGATTTAATGCTCGAACCGATGTTAAATTCTGAAACTCCGAAAGTGCGAAGGGAAGCCTTTTTTGTTCTTAGTTTTTTCGCAAGGAACTTCTTGTGGGCGAAAGCTAATTTTTCTGAAACTGAAGCCTCCGAAGTTGCGAAAGAAATTCTTTCTTGGCGAGAAAAGACCTACGAACACGGCCATCCCCAATCTACCCTTTCCCATTCTGCAGAAGGAAAATATAGCAATAATTATCGGTACAACACTCCGTATATTGAAGCTATTCCTATTTTCTTAGAGATTTCTGCAAAAATTAGATCCAAAGATCCGAACGTGCTGCTGCAAGTGCTCGAGCTTTTCGTGAAACACGGTTTCTTAGATGAATTTCGAGAGGTTGAAGCTCCAGTTATGTATGTGCGCGAATTAATAGCGTCAACGATACGGGAATTCGCCCAAGGAAACGGTGACAAAAAGTTAATACCACTTTTACTGAAATTTTTCATTCACATTATTTCAGAAAAACCCGTCCATTTTACTGAAGCAGAACGCCTTAAAATAACTGAACTAAATGCCGTAAATCCATTTTACGGTAACTTTTCCAGCCTGCTTTTGTCTGATTACAAACGAAAAATTCCAAAATCTCGTGCCATAGAAATTATTAAAGAATTTAATCTTAGAATTTCTGCCTCCAACATAAATAAATTATTGGACTGGGCGCCTTCAGAAATTTTAGAAATTTGGGATTCAGTAGATGGAAAAACCTTGGCAGATTCCTGGTTTTATCAATTTAAGAAAGAACAATTTCAGAGTTTTGAATTCCTAATGAAAAAAGGCTTTCAGGTTCCCGAATTCCACAATGCCGTTCGTTATTTTCAGGGTAATTTTGATATTCTTAAATTTTTGTATCCCTATCGACCACCCGATGCACCCGGTTGGGGCACGTATGGGCGTGACCATTACCTACATGGCTTTGAGTATATTTCTTGGCTAAGGATTTTTGAATTTCTTCCCAATCAAGGGATGGATCCAAAAATCCTTCAAATATTTCACGATGCGAATCGTTCTGAGGAAACTCGCACTTACAATCAGGGCGAAGAATTCCATCCTTATTTTTTAAAAACTTTTCAAAAAGGGAATGCGATTTGGGTTTTGGATTTTCTGATCGATCAAGGTTTTGATATTTTTGCGCTCATCCCGCAGCCTGGCAGCCTACGTGGCCAGCAGATGACCTACCTACAGTTTATTTTAGAAAAAATGAAGGGTAGTTCGACGGGCGGGCAAGATCATTTCAATCTTCACCTGTTCGATTATTTGCATGCCAAATTTTTAAATCCCGAAGCCGCAGTAAAAGAATGGCAAGTTCAGCCTAAAACACTTAAGGATCCAAAGGATCTTCGAAAACTTTTTGCCAGCACATTACTGTATTCTACATTTCTCAATTACCGAATGGGTGAACTCGTAACGAAAGTGATTAGCTTTGGAATTACAGCCGCTGATTTCCCCGAGGGAACTTACAATGCTCTTATGGAAGCAGCTCAAATTAGACCTGGGACCGAGGGTATTGGTAAGCGGTACGACGATGCTCTTCGCCAGTTACTCAAGCTTGGGTTTGATGTAAACGCAAAAGATCCGTTGGGAAAAACGGCCCTGATGTACGCATGGGAAGCTGCACGGCTTTATGGCCACCGCGATCTACTCAATGTGCAACTTTTAATTGATGCAGGCGCCGATATTCACATTAAAGATTCAGAGGGCAAATCCATTGTTGACCAAGGTTATCGCCCTCGCCAAAAACAATAATTTTCTTTGAATTTAATAAGTGGAGTTTAAGGATCAAATGATCGAATCTTTATTCAAAATATTGATGCGTTTCTAGATAAGATTCGCTACCAATCCTTCTGAAATTTCGGCAAAGGCTTTATTCCGTGGTTCACTTTGGTAAGTGCTGCCTTTTGTATTTCGTAGTGAAGTTTTCTAAATGCGACTGTCCCGCTGCCAAGGACTCCAATGATTAGCACTGCCGAGCCAATAAGTTCTTTCGTAACCCAAATTTAAAGGCGGTCCTACCGCCAGGATTTAATTCATGAGAC
>JBBQHD010000120.1:0-7915 GCA_038323665.1 Bdellovibrionales bacterium | reverse complement strand
CCGTGCGGACCGCCACCATCCCGGCGGGAGCGCTCGAGCATATTTAAACCCCGGGGATTTAGTCGCTTTTCGCGCATCTTTGGATTTGGTTTTTTACGGACGATTGCTGGCCAGCCTGTTCAAAGGCGTTGAAGTTAATTTGGATCGCACGCTGGGTTTTTCGGGTGAATGGGTTGTTCACATTTTGCGCATGCCGGGCGACCGCGTGCGTGTGCGGTTGATCAAGGATGCTCAAGTGGAAAATACATTGAAAGCCGGAGTCAGGATCTTCCCCTTACAAATGTTTGAGTTCAGCGCCTTCAACCGCGTCCTAAATTTCAAACCTCTTGATTTTGAAACAGGCCTGGTTCAACAACGCAGCTTTGTCATTGATTTAGAATATGATTTAGCAAGCCCCGCCGGAGCAAAAGCCTTCAATCAATTAATGAGTCCAGTTCAAACTTCTGTGCAGCTTGCAAATTCAGCCAGTCAAATCACGCCGCTTAGAAATTTACGTCTGACCCAATTGACTGCAGACCAAGATCGCAGCAAACCCGATGGGCAAAAACGCGTTCGTGTTTTACTTTCCGTTCAGGCCGAAACTCAGTCGACTAAAAGTCGTTTCAAATTGGATTTAAGATTATTCGGTTGGGACAAAAGGGATTCCATCAGTTCCCACCGTCTGCTGATCAAGGATGAAAACAATCGCGATCAAAAATATTCTTATTTTTCTTCCTTTGTTTCGCGTTCGTCGCAAGCATTGCTGGGAACCTTTAATTATCACGAAGTCAGCAGTGATGGATTGTTGTTCAAAGCCGACGGAAATTTCAATCCTAAGAATTTTGAATTTTTAAATTTATCCCGAGAAAAACGCGACGATGTCTTAACTGCAAAACTGCAACAACGCATCAGCAATTATTTAAAAATCAATATTCCCAAAAAATTTACTGCCCAACGCGATCAATTCATTCGGTTTTTAATCCAACAAAGGGAAGCCAATCCTTATTTCCGCATTCATGTTCAGTTATCACAGCAAGCCCTGCAGTTGTTGTCGCGGTTTTCGCGAGAAGATTGGATTGCACATATTGAAAATAAAATCCGATCCAGCATTCAAGCATCTGCCAAAAATTGCTGGGATGTTCAGTGCTTAAGAAAAGAAACAGAAATTTTAGCAGAAAATTTCCAACAGATTTTTAGTTTTAATACTTCGGTATCGATTCGCACTAGATCTTTTCAGCAAATACGCAAATTAAAACTTTTCCAGGAACTTGGCATCGGCATTTTAACCGACCCAATTACAAACAAAGATTTTTTAAGCATTCGTTTGGATCTAGGTGCAACCGGGCGAAAAGATTTTACCCTTCGACTGGGACGCGACGATACTAATAAAATTGCAGTCAAACGCAGCGCCATCGAAGAGGCTTTACAGTCCACCAACGATTTGTTGTTCGAACGCAACCCAGATATTTTAACTTTACGAAGATCTTTGTCTCGCTAGAAAAAATCTGCCTTCGAACGACGAAAGCAGATTAAATAATTTAAGTTTAATTATCGCGAGAATAGCTGGATTCAGTCGCTTGTTTTTTAAATTTAAATCGATCTCGGAACGAAGGCTTACTGTCGCCGCTGCCACCTTCAAAAGGTTTTTTGCGTGCTTTGAAACCCTGTTGTTTTTGGCTGGCCGATTGAAAACGTTTTCCACCGCCGCCGCCGCCGCCACCACTGCGTCCACCCGCACCGCCGCCACTTCGGCCGCGGGGTCTTCCACCGCCGCCAGCGCCACCAGTTGGAGCGTGAACATTGTTATCAAATCCGCGTGGAGTTTCCCCAGCAGGAAGTGATGAACCCGATTTTTGTAATAAACGTAAAATTTGTTTCCAAGAATACCCATCGTGCGGAGTCAACAACGTGACCGCAACACCTTCGGCGCCAGCTCGGCCGGTTCGGCCAATTCTGTGGATATAATCTTCTGCCGATTGGGGCAGATCATAGTTGATCACTTGTTGAATGGTCGGAACGTCAATGCCTCGTGACGCAATATCGGTTGCAACCAAAATTTGCGTGCGGCCAGCGCGGAAATCATCCAATGCCCCGATACGTTGAGCCTGGGTGCGATCGCCATGAATGCGACCGGCTTTGAATCCAGATTCAACCAAATATTTTGCCACGCGATCGGCGCGGTGCTTGGTGCGTGCAAAAATAAGTGAAGAACCTTTTTTCTGATACAACTGACTGGCCAAAGTTTCGTTCTTTTTCATTTCATCCGTTGGAACTGTTTGTTGGACAATTTTCAGTGCAGCTTTGGAAGTTGCATCCACCGAAATATGTTTGGGCGAACGCAAATATTGTTTGGATAAGTTATTGGTTGCTTGGTCCCAAGTTGCAGAAAACAACATGGTCTGACGTTCAACCGGAAGATGTTTAATGATTTGCGCAATTTGCATGGAAAATCCCATGTCCAACATACGATCAGCTTCATCCAATATTAATGTAGTCACATGACCCAAAGTAATGCTGCGTCTTAATAGATGATCATTCAATCGACCCGGAGTCGCGATCACGATGCGGGCTTCGCGTTCCAATGCGCGGAATTGTTCGCGCATACTGCCGCCGCCGATTAAACAAATGGCGCGCAAAGTAGGATCTTGTTTGGTTAAAACTTTCCAGAATGTTTCGATTTGCAAAGCCAATTCGCGGGTTGGACATAAAATAAGTCCTGCGCAATCTTTGTCTTTTAAAATTTTATCCAATAATGGAATGCAAAATGCGGCAGTTTTTCCAGTGCCGGTTTGCGCATTTCCAACGATATCTGTTCCCGCAAGGGCAACAGGAATAGCCTGGGCTTGAATGGGGGTGGGGACATCAAATTTCATTGCTTGTAATGATTTTTGAATAGCTTCCGGCAGAGCCAGTTCAGAGAACGACTTCATAGACTTCCTTTTTTCTGCATATTGCAGATGTGTGTGTGAGCAGCGATGAGAAACCATCACTGCTAAAAGGAGGCGCTCATTCCCAAACTCAAAATTATAGAACCGAATGGGAAACTATATGATTTCTTAACATATAGGAAGCCTTTTTATTTTCACCCGTGTCAAAATCACAAAACTTGTCGGCTTAGCTGGTTCCAAACTAGGATTTTACAATGAAAACTCTGTTTATATCCATCTTCCTTTACGCAATATTTTCTCGGGCTTTTCCCTCGCAGGATCGCATCGAGGGGCTTTTGTATGGAACTTTTATCGGCGATGCCGCCGGAGGTCCCCTGGAATTCGCCCCCGCCAGACGCAGCGAAATTACAGAAAAAAATTCGCCCTTAAACGAGACAGATTTAAAAATCTTAAGCGCCCGATACCAAATGCTGCCTTATGAAAAACCCGCCGCCCCCTATGCAGCATTTAAAGATAATGCCCCAGCTGGAACCATAACGGATGACAGTCGTCACAAATTATTAATTTTACGCGCACTTAAAATCGCGGGGTCGATCAAAAAACTTTCCAGCCAACAAATTGCTTCGGCTTATCTGAGTTACCGCGATGATCGCAGCACAGCCTTTTATGATTTACGCCAGGAATGGCTGCAAGAATACGGCGCAGTCGCCCTGTGGGAATTGGGCGAACGCAATCCCAAAAAAGCCTTCCCTGCGGATCGTCTTTGGGGAGGTCTTCCCACCGTTTATGGCAGTATGGCCTTTTTACCTTTGGCTGCACTATTTTCAAATCCAGAAAAAACTTATTTAAACATCTGGAATTTAGATTTTTTCGAAACCGGAATTGGCAAAGATTTTTCCGCAGCGATTGTCGCTGGATTAAATTTTGCCTTACAATCCAAACCCGGCGATTGGCAGGGCGTCGAAAACACCATACGCAATACCGATCCCTATCAATTCGCAAAAGCTCCGTGGATTCCGCGTTCGGTGAATGCCTGGCTGGATAAGTCAGATGAAATCCGCCGATACTCGAAAAATATTCCTTCGCAACTATTTAGCAATTTAGAAAATAATTTATCCGCGGTTGTTTGGTGGGAATCATGGATTGCACCCACAGTTATTTTTTCCCTGCAAGACATTGCAAAACAAAATCCCTTTGCCGCCCTGCAAACTCTGATCGAGTTCGGCCACGATACAGATTCCTATGGCCAACTGATGGGCGCTTACTTAGGAGCCTTTTATGGCAAGGAACTTTACCCAAAAGAAATGCGCGATCTTATTAATTTTCGCCTGCAAGAAGAAATGGGGACCGATGTCCCCACTTTAACTCAAGAAATTATGAAAGCTGCTGATTGGCTCAAGGATTAGCTGGGTGAATGATGCCTTTGAACGTTTGGAAATAAACCGGGTCTGCTTTAGATGAATCCAACGAAGCACTTGCATTCGAAAGCAAGAATTCTGGCCGCTTGGCTTCATCGTCAGTGAATCTGCGATTTGTTTCCGCTGAAATCATTGGCTGCACTCGTGCATTCGTTGAAAGTTTCAACTCATTATTTTCCACAAGACCTACAAATTGAATTTTTAATTCCGAAAATTGAATGGGTTTACATTCTACACATTTCGGCTGAACAACGGTTACTACAGAAGACTTAATTTCATAAGCCCTACGAACTGCACCCATCGGAACAGATTCAGAAATAATCACAAATTCTTTTCCGGTCCGCCCGCCCACGATAGCTAAACAAAATTCAGTATAATAAGTAGAACTAGACACCGAACTGCACTGTGAACTGCGAACCTCATTAATACGAGGAAGATTGGCAAAAACTTCGGTTCCGAATAGCAATGCAAGCAAAAAAATCTTTTTCATAAAAATCCTTTCGAATAATCTAGTCTAACAATTCCAAATTCAAAAATTAATTTAAAAGTAGGCGAATGCTAGTTACGCGTATAGTCCCGGTGCTTTTCAAACTTAAACGTTTGATCGTTCCGGAATCATCAAAGGCACTATCTGTCCCCGCTAAAGTATTTTCATTGCGATTCACAAACAAATATTTGTTCTTTAAAAAGTTTCCCGAATTTATATTCGAAGAACCAGTGTCGCGAACGCGTTCACCATTTACTTCTAAATTCACATAAGAATCTTCACCTGAAACACGAATCACCACTGCGCGAACCTCTAGGCCAGCACAATTTTCATCTAGTTTCAAAAACTCACGCAAATCCAAAGTGCGTTCGCCATCCAAAAATAAATATTCGGATTTATTTGCTGCCGACCAACTTAAATTGCACTCGTTGTCTTGCGCGTGAACACCCACCGCAAAAAATCCAGTGACGACCAATATAGATAATAGACGTGTAAACATAAGAACCCCCTCTTCTTAGAGCAAAACTATCTGAAACGAATACTTGCCGTCAATGCGAGCTCAAAGTTTGGCTGACGCGACAAGATCTGCCACCACCGAAGGATCTGCCAATGTTGAAATATCCCCGAGTTGATCAGCCCGGCCTTCAGCGATCTTACGCAAAATTCGTCGCATGATTTTCCCACTGCGAGTTTTCGGTAACGCAGTTGCCCACTGCAGTCGATCGGGTTTTGCAATCGCACCGATTTCTTGGCCCACCCATAAAATCAGTTCTTTCGATAGCTCATCAGACGCTTGAATATCGGCTTTTAAAGTCACGAAAACATAAATCCCCTGGCCTTTGATATCATGCGGAAAACCCACGGCAGCAGCTTCGGCCACTTTGGGATTTGCAACTAGTGCACTTTCAATTTCCGCGCTGCCCAATCGGTGACCGGAAACATTTAAGACATCATCCACACGTCCAGTGATCCAAAAATCTCCGTCTGCATCCCGTCTGCAACCGTCGCCGGTAAAATAATACCCTGGATAAGTGGTAAAATAAGTTTCTTCAAAACGCGCGTGGTCTCCGAAAACAGTTCGCATTTGCCCAGGCCAGGAATCCGTCAAAACCAAAACTCCCTCGCCTTCGCCGACAATTTCTTTTCCTTCGGGCGTCAGCATTTTCGTTTCAATCTGCGGCAAAGCTTGCATTGCACTGCCGGGTTTTATTTTTTTAAAATTCGGCAGCGGAGAAATCAAAATTCCACCCGTCTCTGTTTGCCACCATGTGTCCACGATCGGACAGCGAGAATCCCCCACGACTTTGTGATACCAAGCCCAAGCCTCGGGATTGATGGGCTCCCCAACCGTTCCCAAAATCCGCAAGGACTTGCGCGAGGTTTTTTGCACAGGCGCATCGCCTTCACGCATCAACGAGCGCAATGCCGTCGGTGCGGTATAGAAAATGCTGACTTGGTGTTTGTCGATCACTTCCCAAAAACGCGAACAGCTTGGATAACTGGGAACGCCTTCAAACATCAAAGTCGTGGCCCCATTGCACAGTGGGCCATACAGCAAATAACTGTGGCCGGTGATCCAGCCCACATCGGCGGTGCACCAGTAAACATCATTTGGTTTAAGATCAAAAACCAACTCGTGAGTATAACTGGTGTAAACCAAATACCCGCCGGTGGTGTGCAAAACACCTTTGGGTTTATTGGTAGATCCCGAAGTGTAAAGAAAAAATAATGGATCTTCTGCCTGCATCGATTCCGCAGGGCAATCAGGCGAAACTTGCTTCAGCAATTCGTGATACCAAAAATCTCGTCCCGTCTGAAAAGAAATTTCACGGCCCGAATTTTTCACCACCAAAACTTTTTGCACGACATCTGTTTTCTGCAAAGCCTCATCGACGGTTTTTTTTAAGGGAAAATACTTTCCACCACGCAGTGCCTCGTCAGCGGTGATCACAAAATGCGAATCACTGCCACGGATTCTTTCGGCGATGGATTCCGCCGCAAATCCACCGAACACCACCGAGTGAATGGCCCCAATGCGCGTGCACGCCAGCATTGCCATGGCGGCTTCGGGAATCATGGGCATGGAAATCGTCACGCGATCACCTTTTTGAATCCCCATCTTTTTTAAAACATTCGCAAATTTGCAAACGGCTTGGTGCAATTCTTGATAAGTTATTTTTTTACTTGGGGTATCGGGATGATCAGCTTCCCAAATCAGCGCAGTTTTTTGTGGCTGAGTTTTTAAATGCCGATCCAAACAATTATAGGAAACATTTAATTCCCCACCAGCAAACCATTCGATATGAACCGGTTTTTGAAACGAAATATTTTTAACGCGATCCCATTTTTTAAACCAATGCAAACGTTCCGCAATTTCAGCCCAAAATTTTTCCTGATTTTTTTCCATTGCAAAGATCTTAATCGGACTTGGGAAAATATCACGGAGCTACTGGTCGGGTTATATTTCAGGTACCGCAAACCCATCTGGCGAGCTAGGATCCACAAAATCAATCCCAAGAAATTCTAAATATGGCAATAAATTTGCTTTTAATACTGGATTCCCAGTAACCAGACGCGCTGTTTTTTGCGTCGGCTGCTGTCCTCTGGAAAATAAAGTATCTAATACATTCCTTGGTGCACTCTTGGACAGCGCCATTTCAAAAAGATTCTCATAAATCGCATCTTGATATTTTAAACTAATTTGATTTTGACCTGCCAACAGGGCTAGGCACATAGGCCAATCCAAAACTTTGACCGCAGTGCTGATGGCAGTTTCTCCGGATTGTGTTCGAAAGTTTAAATCTAGCGGCGGTCTTGAGCTTTTTGCTAGAGCATTCATCATATGATTAAAAATTCTTTTCACCGAGATGGTCATCCCGTTATTTCTAATCAGATGCATCAGCAAACTTCCCTCGTGATCATTCGCATTCAGATTAGCTCCGCGATATAACTCGACATCAATAAGTCGATTAAAACGTTCTGCAATTTGCTCGTCACGGCCTCGTCCATCAGTGAATACGCCCATAAGAAAATTAAGCAGAAGCGAGGGCGAGTCTGCTGGTTTCAATGCCAGCCTTGCAGCATCAAAAAGTTTTTTCGTGGCTTCATTTTGGCTGGAAATATGATTTTGATTTACACTGTAT
>JBBQHD010000119.1:0-7955 GCA_038323665.1 Bdellovibrionales bacterium | reverse complement strand
CCCCGGAATTCCCATCGAAGAACAGCAAGAAATTTGGCAAAAATTTTCTCGGGGCAGCGAGCAATCCCTTAAAACCAAGGGCAGCGGATTGGGCCTGTATTTGGTGAAATACTTTATCGAACTGCATGGCGGCCAAGTGGGTTTAAATTCCGAGCTGGAAAAGGGCACTGAAATCTTCTTTACCTTGCCTTTACCCACCACTTAATTTGATAATCAGCCGCGAGGAAACATGAGTCAAACTTTACTAAAAACATTAATTGTCGACGATGAAGTCGAACTAAGACGATCGGTCATTGCCATTTTGCAAAATGCCATCCCCGACGTGACTTTTGAAATTGCCGAAGCCGGCAACGGCATCGAAGCCTTAAAGGCTTTCCGAGGAAAAACTTTTGATTTGGTTTTAATGGATGTTCGTATGCCTGAAATGGATGGACTGGAAACTTTGAAACAAATCAAAGAACTAGATCCTAGAACTTTGGTTGTGATTATGACTGCGCATGCAAATTTAAACGATGCAGTTTTGGCAATCAAAGATGGGGCTTACAATTATGTTGAAAAACCAGTGCAGGCCGAAATGCTGACGCAAATTGTGCGCAAGGCACTGGATGCGCAGGAATTAGTTTCGAACTTGGCTTTGTCCAATCCAATTTTTGATGACGATATCGAAAGTGATTTTGTCGGCAATACCCAAAAAATGCGCGAAGTTTTTTCGTTGGTAAATAGATTGTCTCGTGTCGACACCACGGTTCTTATCCGCGGAGAAAACGGCACAGGAAAAGAATTAGTTGCCCAAGCCATTCATAGCCATTCACCACAAAAAGACGGACCCTTTGTCGCCATCAACTGCGGTGCGATTCCAGAAAACTTAATGGAAAGCGAACTTTTCGGTCACGAAAAAGGTGCTTTTACCGGCGCGATGGACAGAAAAATCGGTAGATTCCAGGCGGCCCACCAAGGCACTTTATTTTTAGATGAAATTGCAGAATTAAGACCCGAAATGCAGGTGAAACTTTTGCGTGTGTTACAAGAACGCAAATTTACTCCGATCGGCAGCAACCGTGAAATTAAAACCAATGCGCGCATTATCGCCGCCACCAACCGCAATTTAGAAAAAATGATCGAAGATGGAACCTTCCGCGAAGATTTATTTTATCGATTGAATGTAATGCCCATTTTCTTACCGCCATTGCGCGAACGCACGGACGATATCCCAGCTCTAGTTCAACATTTTATTAAGAAATTTTCCGAACGCCACAAAAGCAATTTGAACAGCATCGATGCCGCAGCACTGGACGCACTAAAAAAACACCGCTGGCCAGGAAATATTCGCGAATTAGAAAATGTGATCGAGCGAGCTTTTATTATTGAAAATTCCAATCAGATTACTGTGGGAAGCTTACCCGAACATTTACAACCAGCACTGCGCGCCGAAAGTGCCGCCGCTACATTAAAAACAAATCCAAAATCCGCAGAAAAAATCGCCATGGATTTTGATTTATTCAAAGAAGGCATGGAAAAAGATTTTATCGTATCAGCCCTACGCGCAAACCGCGGCCGAATTAATCAAACAGTAGCCCACGCAAACATTCCCAAAAACACTTTGCTACGAAAAATTCGTAAATATCAAATCAACGTGAAAGAATTTTTAGAAGAATAGTTTTCTGCGAAATTAGATTTATATTTTTAAAACCGACTGCACAGATTTTTCTACTTCGGCAACCGAAATATTCTTCATACATTCATGAGTTCCTCGCGGACATTTATTATGTCCATGAGCCCCGCAAGGTCGACAGAAAAGTCCCTGACGATCCAGCACATACGCTTGGGCGGACCAGGGCCGAAACCCTTGTTCGATAATGGTGGGACCAAAAATACTTAAAACCGGTGTGTTAGTAAGACTGGCTAAATGCGCCGGCGAACTGTCATTGCAAACCACTAAATCCGCATGATGGATGATCAGCAAAGTTTCATGCAGCGAAGTTTGTCCTGCCAGCACTTGCGCTTGTGGAACTTGTTTTTGGATTTCCAGGCAAAGATTTTTTTCATTGGCTGCACCCATCAGCACGACTTCATATTGCCTGGTCAGGTTTTTGGCTAAACTTAAATAGTCAGTCCATTTTTTGGTTTCCCAAACACTGCCGGGAAATAAAAGAACTTTTTTTCGTTCGGACCAAACAAAAGGCAATCGACTTTGCAAAGTTAACCAATCCGAAGAATTTTTGGCCATATGTGCAGTTAAATTCATCTGCGCCCACAATGGTGGAGCACTCATCCTGCCGTTTTCCCCGCGTAAGTAAGCTCGCTTGGACTGCAAATAATGACTGATATTTTCCTGCAGTTTTTCGTCTTCTGCGCCAAGCAACTGCATCTGCCGCAAAGCCTCGGGCAATTGACGATTCTTTGTCACTCGCAGATCATAGAAAAATAAATTCCAAAACTTTTTAAAACCAATTTTAATATCTGCATCGATATCCTGAACAAATAATGCAGTCGTCAAAGACTCATGCGGCGAAATTACTTTTTCAATTTTAAATTCTGCCAGTTGCGATAAAACTTCTCGGTAAGAACGCTTGGATTTTTTTTCAACCTCGAAAACAAAATCCACCAAATTAAGTCTGCGAAATAAATCGCCGACACCAAGGCGACAAACAAAAATAATCTGATAGTCAGAGTAATATTCTTTCAAATGCAAAAGGGCCGGAACCGCCAATACCGCGTCGCCGATAAAAGCCGTCTGCACATAAACTATAGATTTTTTTGAACTCAAACCAAGCTCCTCTTCAAGGATTGGGCTGACCAGGCTCGATAGAAATCACTTGCGAAATAATTGTCCCAACCTTAATTTTTAATTCGATCCGCAAAATATATTTGTGCTCGTCATCCGACAGCCAAATAAAAATATCGCCCATGGGTTTAAAAATTCCTTTAACGGTAATCTGAGGCTGTATAACGATAGATTTAAATTCCCCGGCGTCGGTTTTTAAAACCTCGCGACGAATGGCCTTGCCTTTGAAAACCAAATTTTCATTGTCGTCGGCAACACGGAATGAATATTCTTTACCCAAAGTCCATTTGAAAAAACGCACATAATACAGCGAGCTTAAGATATCTTGAGAAAACGGCAGGATCGCCCATTCTTGTTTTTTTTCTTCGACTTCACCTTTGTCGCGAACTTTTTTCTCCCAATACTTGGCTTTTAAACTGTTGAAATCAAAAAAGTTGCGAACTTCTTTCAACTGAGCCGATTCTTTGATGTGCAAAGTATAAACTCGCGGGGTCAGATCAAAATAATCCATTAAACTAACGGCCTGATCTTCGACCTTGTAAAAAAGTTTGGAAAAAACCGGATAAGTCGTCAGTTCGGCGCCGAATTGATAGGCTTTATTTCCATTCACTTGCACAAATGGCAAAACTTTCCAGGATAATTTCCCAGCATCCAAAGCCAATAAATTATAATGAACATTATGAGTAACCACTTCGCCAACATTAAACGGATCCTTCAAGGGACGCCGAGAAACTCCATCAAAACCCTCATCATCTTCCAAATCCGGAGGCCGATGAGTTAAAACAACTTCTTTAACTTTGCCATTTTTGACTTTACGTTTAGTTTTTACAGATTTTTTATTCTTACCAACAGTCTTCCCAGCAGCGTTGACAGTTTCCGAAACCGGCAAAGCAGCCGAAGGCGCAGAAGCAGAAGCTTCCGGAGCAGCCGTAATCTGAACAACCTTATCAAACTCATCATTCTTACTAAAAACCTCAAGATCCTTAACCTTAGGCGGAGTAGACGCACACCCAAAAATAAACATTGCAAAGACTGAAGAAAATAAAATTTTGCCCAACATAACTCCATTTTGAAGAAAAATTAGAATAAGCCAATAAAAAAACAACCGAAGGTCCATCTGACAGCACTATCCGCAGATGGAAGACTTTTGAGTAAGGGCCCTAATTTAGGGTTAAAGGCTTAAAATTTAATTCGATTTGAAAATAAAAGTATAAATAATTGGGCCACTAAGCATTTTAGAAAACCTCAGCGGTTCAGGATGAACGCGCGGCCACGATAGCCGCACAGCAGCTGGAGGCCATGGATGGCCGTGTTTTCTAAAATGCTTAGTGGCCCAATTATTTATAATTTTATTTTCAAATCGAATTAAATTTTAAGCCTTTAACCCTAAATTAGGGCCCTTACTCAAAAGTCTTCCATCTGCGGTGCAGCCACATCCATTGCTCAGGATGCTGCCGAATAGTCCTTTCAATCTGCTTATTAAACAGTTCAGTCGCCGTTTTCAAATAAGCATTTCGATCCAGGTCTTTTTCTCCATCCATAAGCAATTCAGGGAAAAATTCCACATACTGGTGCAAGCCTTCATCCACATAAGCGGTAACAGGAATCACCGGAGATTTAGTTTTTAAGTGGAACAGCGCCAGCCCATAGGCAGTCCCAGTCAACCGACCCGCAAATTCAGTTTCAATTCCAAAAGGTTTTCCCATAAATTGATCCAGCACAAAAGCCACACATTCATTGTTTTTCAAAGCACGTAAAATCTGAAAAGCCGTTTTATCCCCATGAGCTTCAATCAAACCCACACCTTTTTGAGCCCGCAAGCCAAACCACAGCGAGTTCAACCGAACACTTTTAAAAATCTTGGAAATCAAATGAATTCGGTAACCTTGCACGCTTAAACAACTGGAAGTTAAATCACCATTGCCAATATGATTGGCCAAAAAAAATACGCCCTTATTTTTTTCCAAAGCTTTGTGCAGGTGTTCGATGCCGCGAATGGAAAAATTTTTCTGAATCCATTTTTCATCAATCCAAGGAATAATAAAAAGTTCAAAAATTTGTCGACCAAAATGGCACAAAGACTTTCGCCCCACAGAAATTCTTTGCTGTTCAGTCCAATCTGGAAAAAATATTTTCAGATGATCCAAAATATCGCGTCGTCGAATGCGCAGAATGTCGAACCACAAAATTCCCAAACAACAACCCAGCCAATGCAGCCACCTTCTGGGCAACCGAATCAGAAAAAATCCAATGCTTTTATAAACAAAGACGTCGAAGTTGTTCACGAGCCTCCGTTAAATCTGACTGTTCCTGTAAACTGACTCGTGCCACATTAAGGATCACATCTTTGGGCCAAAGCAGGATCAGTTTTGCAAAATCTTTTTCCGTCGTCCAAACTTCTTTCAGTTGATGTTTTTTCATTTTCTCGAGCATTTTTTGAATATCTGATGCTTGGTAATTATAATGATCTGAAAACGGCAGATGCACACAAAAATCTTCTGCAAACTTAATTTTAAGCTGATCGGTAATTTGACTTGGCCTAGCAATACCGGAAACAAATAAAAATTTTTCCTTAGGCGAAAAGTCCAACTGCCAATTGAATTCAAAAAAAGTTTTCTTTAAGCTTGCGCAAATCTCGCGATGAAACTGCAAGTTTTTAGGTGGCGCCCAGTTGCATTTAGTTAAAAAAATTGCGTCTGCCTTTTGTAAAGTAGCCAAGGGTTCTCGCGCCCGCCCCAAGGGGAAAGCGCGGTAATTTTCTGGCGTTTCGGTTGCATCCAACAATACCCAATTCAGATCTTTGTGCAGCCGATAGTGTTGAAATCCATCGTCCACCCAAAGCAGTTGGAATTTTTCTTGTTGCGAAGCCAATTGGGCATTCTGGGATTTGGAAGGCCCTGTATAAACAGGAAATTGACGGTATTTCGAGGCCAGAAAATAAGCCTCATCGCCGAATGTTTTTGCCCCTTCGGGCGTCGGTGCATCCACTGCGGTCTGAAACAAAATTTTTCTAGCTTCGGCAAGCGGGGTTTTATACGAGCGCGAAACTACAGCACAATTTATTTTTTGCTGCTGACAATAATTCAACCAAAAATCCAAAAAAGGAGTTTTCCCCGTCCCACCCACAGTCAGATTTCCAACCGAAACCACAGGTTGGGGAATATTTACTTCCCGCAAAATATTTTTCTGATACAACGCCCGATGAAACTTAGAACCTAAAAATAAAAAATCGGAAAATAAATCAAGTGGATTCATTTACAGAATCCAAATAGGGTTTTACCTCGGCCAACACTCGGTCTGTGGCCCCGCGATCGCCCAGGCTTTTCCACAACTGCGACAATTCTGCAATGACTTCACGACGGGCACCATCATCAGTCATAAATTTTTCTATTTCAGCAGCAATGCGCACTGGATTAACCTGACTTTGAAATAATTCGGGCACAATTTCTTTTTTCGCAATTAAATTTGGCAAACCAAACATTCCACCAATAATGGTTTTTGCAAACCATCCGGTCAGCCAAGAAACTTTGTAAACAATCACCATCGGTTTTTTCAGCAATCCCACTATCAAGGTCGCCGTGCCCGAAGCCGCAATCACATAATCTGTGACCGATACCATTTTAAATGGATCATCTTTTAAAATCAGAAAAGGAATTCTAAAATCTTCTAGATAAGGCAGCAGAAATTCTTTTTCCACGGTTGGTGCGCATAAGATCACAATTTTCAGTCGATTGTTTTTTCTCCATAAAATTTTTGCGGCTTCCAGTTCAATGGCAAACAAATTGCGGATTTCCATGCGTCGACTGCCCGGCATAATTCCCAAGACCACATCATCAGCCTGTAATCCCAAACGGGTTTTAAGTAATTTTCGCTGATCCTCATTCAAGGCATTGGCGTCCAATTCATCCAACAACGGATGGCCGACAAAATTATAGGGCACATCAAATTTAGAATAAAAATCGACTTCAAAAGGAAATAATAGAAATACTTTTTTGCAGAATTTTTTAATGGTATGTACACGCCCTTTGCGCCATTTCCAGACTTGCGGCGAAATATAATAAAAAACGGGAATCCCTAATGCATGCAATTTACGCGATAAAAATAAATTAAATTCCGGATAATCCATCACGATGGCAAATTTGGGTTTACGAACACGGGCCGATTCCACCAATTGATCGAATACACTTTTTAATAAACCAAATTGAGCAAAAATTTCGCTGGCACCAACCACAGCCATTTCTTCGGATTTTCCCAGACGTTCAAAGCCCAGATTTTCCATATCTTTGGTGCCGACACCAAAGGCATGAAAATCCATTTTCTGACTTTGCATTTTTTCTAGCAATCTTTGCGCAAAAAGACCGCTCGAGGCTTCAGCTGCGACGATCAGGATTTCATTTTTCATGAATCGAATCTAAAACCTTTTCACACCAAACAAGGTTTTTAAAACCTTCTTCGCCCGTGACGATCTGGGTTTTTTCGCCTTGTAAAAATCGCACAAAATGATCGATTTCTAAGGCCAATGCATCTGCCTTGGGAACGACAAATTTTTCAACGGGGAATTCTGTTTTTAAATGAGCAATGTCAATTTCGCCATCGGCCGTATTACAGCGATAAGCATAATCCGCATCGATCGCAAAAATTTCTCGGCGCACCAAGGGCGACAGCCGACTGTTTTTAATCGATCCGCGCAGGCCATTGGCCATTTCAAATTGGATATCGACATAATCAATGGTCGCCGCAATTTTTTTAAAACCAAATCCGGAAATATTTTTAATTTCACTGCCACTTAACCAAAATAACAAATCAATATCATGAATCATCAAATCGTGAACCACACTGACATCGGCACCACGCGCGCGGAAAGGACCTTCTCGTAAAAAATCGATGGTCTTTAGTTTAGACAGTTTGCCGCGCAACGCCTGAATGCTGGGATTCCAACGTTCGATATGGCCGACAGCCAAAGTTTTCCCAGCCGCAGCTGCCGTTTCCAACAACTGCGATCCCTGTTGCAAAGTTGCGCATAGAGGTTTTTCCACTAAAACATGAACGCCTTTTTTTAAAAAATAAGTAGCCAGTTCAAAATGCGCCGATGTCGATGCTGCAATGGAAACGAAATCCACTTTTTTAGCCAATTCTTCAATAGGTAAACCAGAAATTTTATATTCAAGTT
>JBBQHD010000118.1:0-7960 GCA_038323665.1 Bdellovibrionales bacterium | reverse complement strand
CGTCCATCAGTGAATACGCCCATAAGAAAATTAAGCAGAAGCGAGGGCGAGTCTGCTGGTTTCAATGCCAGCCTTGCAGCATCAAAAAGTTTTTTCGTGGCTTCATTTTGGCTGGAAATATGATTTTGATTTACACTGTATAACTGCCCACAAATATTGCCCTGCGCGAATACGGCTAGGCTTAAAAAACAGATCATTGTCACTAAAAGCATCCTGAACTTGAAAAGTTTCATTTTTTCCTTCTGTCTGAAAATTATCTTAAATTAAACAAAAGATAACCTAACGAAACCTTTTCAAGGAATCTACCACTTCCTGGTTTCAATGAAATAATTTCCTTAAAGGCTTGTAAATAGCAAAGAGCAGGTGGTTTGAATGGGATAATCAGACTTCAAAGCATCAATCCGGTTTAAAAAAACACGAAGTTCTTCTTCGCTTTTATAGGGCTGCTGATCTTGAAATAGTGGGTGGCCACCTTCATCCGCTGTGTATGTGCTGCGGATAAAAGTAAAAACTCGAACTCCATTTTGCCTTAATGCCTTTGCGATCTGATCATAAGCAAAGGGATCGCCTTCGCCATTGTCGCCCATTAAAATCACAAAATCTGGACGTCTTTTTTCCACATCCGCTAGAATCGTGCGGTATTTAAAAGTTTTACGATCTTCCCATCCGGGCAAATACAAATCGCCCACAGGAAATTGATTAAAATTCAAAAAGCGTTCGTGCGAATAGCGCATCAACCAATTCGGGCCCGTCGACACATAAACAATTTCACTTTTGGGATTGGCCTTTATTGTTTCGCGATACAATTGCGCAATTCCTGGAAATGCCAAATCAATTTCTTCTGCTCGCAACATGGATTCAAAAAGATCTAAGACTTGAGAATCTTTGATGGTATCATCAATATCCGAATAGATGACCAGTTTCCCAATCACAGCATCCGACTTTTGTGCAAAGACGGACGAAGTCGCAAAAATAAAAAAAGTATGATTAGCCCCCTCAAGCCAGTATGTCATAGATTAAATTAATATTTTTCGCAAGAAAGTCTGAACCTCAATGGATTTTGAATGCTTTAAAACTGCCTCGGCATGGCCGTAATCCCGCACTGCTCCCTCGGAAAGAAACAAAATATCATTTGCGACGCGCTCGGAAAAAGCAATGTTGTGAGTCACCAAAATAAAATCTTTGTTTTCACTTTTAAGTTCTTCGATCAAATGCAAAACTTCCGCCGTCATCTCTGGATCCAAAGCCGAAGTCGGCTCGTCCAGTAATAATAGCTGCGGCTGAATCGCCACTGCGCGAACAATTGCGAATCGTTGTTTTTGTCCGCCTGAAAGTTGTGCAGGTTTTTTCTTGGCATGAGGCTCTAATTGAAAACGTTTTACTAGTTCTTGTGCGCGCGATTCGGCTTCTTCGCGCGATAAACCGTGAACCTTCACCAAGGGCAAAATAATATTTTCGAAAGCATTTAAGTTGGAAAATAAATTAAAATCTTGAAAGACCGTTCCGACTTTTTTCCGATGTTGAAACAAAGATTTTTCATCCGGTTTTAATTCTTCGCCATTGATTTCAATTCGGCCCGACTGGGCTTGAATCAATCCACCCAAAACTCTTAATAAAGTGGACTTTCCACTGCCCGAAGGTCCGATGATTGCCAAAGATTTAATTTCCCTGGATTCAAAAGACAAATCATTCAGGATTTTTTGCGTGCCGAAACTATGATTCAAATGTTCAATTTTAATTTTCAAGCTGCACCCGTCTTTCAATGCGACGAATCCACAATGAAATCGGAAAGGTCATTAGTAAATAACCAAAGGCCAATGGCAAATAACTTTCCAAACTGCTGTAAGTAAAAGAATTTACTTCCTGAGCATTCAAAGTTAATTCGGATATGGCAATGATCGACAGCAAGGACGAATCTTTGATCAGGGAAACAAATTGTCCCGCCAGCGGAGGCAATACCACTCGCGCAGCCTGGGGAATCACCACATAAATCAAAGTTTGCCTGTTGGTTAAACCAATTGCACGCGCCGATTCCAGTTGCGTTTGCCCCACCGATTTAATACCAGCGCGAAAAATTTCTGAAATATAGGCCGCACTAAAAAAAGCCAGATTTAATATTCCCACAAAATATCGATTTTCTAATCCAATAGAACTTGCGATAACATAAAAGAAAATCAAAATCTGAACCAGCAAAGGGGTTCCGCGAATCAGTTCAATATACAGCCTTGCCAACACCCGCAGCAGAACATTTCCACTTTCCAAACAATACGCGATGATAAAACCGAATAGCACACTGAGCAGCAAGGCCGAAAAACTAATCCACAAAGTATTGATAAATCCCAAATAAAATTTTTCGCGGTAAACATAAACCGCAGACCAGTTCCAGTTGTAATTCAGTTTATTAAAAGACCATGCAAACAATAGACCCACGACAAAAACAACGGCAACGGAAACAATTTTTTCCGTTCGCTTGCGCAAGCGAATTTCTGCGTCACTTTCAATTTTATTATTAAATAAACCCAAGTTGCCTTTCGAGTGCTTAAACTGCTTGTCTTTAAGTTTATCTTATCAGGATAAGACTCGTAAGCAAAAAATAAATAAACATTTAGAAATAAAAGGAAATTCCTAAAGTCTTAAATGCGGCTTTTTGTTCGCTTAAGAATTGATCGCCCAATTTTTCAAAACCTTTTTTAGCACGAAAATCCTTTAAGAAAGCATTGATTTGCCCAAGCAATTCTTTATTTCCTTTGCGAACGGCAATGGCCCAATACTCTTGACGAAAAGGTTTTAAATTAGGCCTAGTCGTATCGGCATTTTTTTTCCAGTTTTGATACACCGAAAGCTGATCATAGATAAATGCATCGGCTTTGCCCTGTGCGACTTCTAAAACCGCAGATGCTTCTTTATCTAAAACCAAAATTTTTGCCTTGCCCAAGTTGCGGGTTGCATACTGATGACCAGTAGTCCCTTTTTTAACCACGACAATTCGACCTGCTTGGTTTAAATCAGATTCTGATTCGACTTTAGATTTTTTAGCAATCAGCAGACTTAATCCTGTGGATAAGTAGTGATCGGAAAAATCCACCGACAGCGACCGTTCTTCCGTGGCTGTCATGGAAGAAATAATGCAGTCCACTTTTCCGGTTTTCAAGGCTGGGATCAGTCCATCATAGGCTGTGTTTTCAATGCGCAAAGTTTTCTTAAGGTATTTACTTAATTCCTTGGCCATTTCAACACTGACTCCACTGGGTTTTCCCTTGGCGTCGGTCATTTCAAAGGGCGGATAAGATAGCTCCATCGCGACAACCAATTCATTCGAGGCCGCTTGTAGATGAAACGAAAATAAAAGCGTTAATATTGAAATCATAATTTCCTTCTTTGTTGAAGAGCGCTGGCCCTTGGCTAATTAAATAATCCTGTAATACCGTTATTTATTATTTAACTAAATTGCCGATTCATTCCTAGTTTTTCTTGGCCAAAACGCATAAATCATAAAAAAGATGCTGATCATCACGAAAAAATACCAAGGAAAATAAGCCAGGGCTGATTTAAAAACCGAGGCATCTGATTTATCCACAGAGCTTTGCCGAAGCCCAGCCACCAAAACTGAATAAGCGATTCCGATTAAACCATAAAATAAATTAAACAAAAGACTTTTAAAACTGAGCAAAGTTGCACGCATCTGTGGGCGCGCAATTTGATTCAGATAATGACTTAAGAAAAATCCCACAAAACTCATGCTGGAATAAAGGACCACGGCAAAGACCAAACCCCCGAAAGTTGGGAAAACCTGGGATAAACCCAGCAAGCCTATAAATACAGTCACCGATAGAATCAGTAAATTGGTCAAAGCCGAAAATTTTCCCACCATAAATCTGGCCACAATCGGAGTCACAAATCCCAAAGCCGCAAAACAAGACCCGATAATGCCAAAACTGGATTCAGGAAAACCAATTTGTCGGTAATATTGACCGCCCAAAGTCATAAACATGCGGATCACGCTGTCAAAAATAAATCCTGTGCAAACCAAAGCCAAAGCAAAAGGCGTGCTGACAATCCATTTACCCGCATTTAAAATCATGTGATTGGTTTCTTTAACAGTTTTCCAAAAAACATTTTTTGCTGTGGCTGCAGCATTTTCTTCGCGCATCTGCAAAGCTATCCATAAAACACCAAACGCTGTTAATAAATTTAGATACAAAGGATATCTTGTATTTAGTTTCGAATCGTAAACAGCGGCCCCCACTGTCATCGCAACAACGAATCCAATCGACTGCAACTTCGAAAGTCTTTCTAAAACTTTGGCCCATTCGGAATTGATTTTTTCGGCGCCGACTTGTTTCTGCAAAGACTCATACGCCAATGCCTCGTCCGCACCGCTGGCACAAGATTCGGCGGCACCACTTAAAACTCGGTTCAGTGCAAAAGCCCAAAATAACAATTCGATATTTCCTTTTGGCACAAAACAAAGTATCGCCATTTCAGCGATCATAAAAATTCCCGCGGCAATCAGAAGTTTTTTGCGACCCAAGACATCGGCCAAAGCACCAGCTGGAACATCAAATAAAACAATTGCGGCAGCCCAAACTGTATTTAAAATCGCAAATTGTTCTAAACTTAAACCGAAATCCAAAAAAAGAATGGTAAAAATGGGATAATAAAAGCGCGCATTGAAAAGGACTCGAAAGGCGATAAACAACTGTACGTTTCTGATTTTAAATATACTCATCTCGTTATTTAAGCTTTGCCAGCTGCTTTTGCCTACTGAAAACGACAATGTCCGAAAATGGCTAGTCAGAAACTATTTCTGTGGTTATGGTGCGTGCATGGATAGAAATCTTATGATGCAGATTATTCAAGCCCGCGAAAAAAAATATGATGGTCGAATTTATTTCGGTGTGCGCACCACCAAAATTTACTGTCGTCCCATGTGCCCGGCCCGGCCTAAACCGGAAAATATTTTATTTTTTCAAAGCTCGGCCCATGCCGAAGCATCAGGCATGCGACCTTGTTTGCGCTGCCGTCCCGATATTTCACCGGAAGCCAAAATGTGGAGCGGAACTTCGGCAGTTGTGGGCCGAGCCTTGCGCATGATTGCAAACGGCAGTGCCGATGAACTTTCGCTGACTGCCTTTGCAGAAAAATTGGGAATGAGCGACCGCCATCTGCGCAGGCTGTTTGAAGAACACTTGGGGGCATCCCCGATGGATGTGGCCATTTCAAAACGCCTGCACTTAGCCAGACATTTATTAGAGCAAACTCAAAAACCCATCACCGATATTGCATTGGCTTCGGGATTTGGCTCGATTCGAAGATTCAACGACAGTTTTCAAGCCAGATATAAAAAGCCACCCAAAGAATTTCGCAAAAACAAAAAATTAAATCAGCAAGAACAACAGCTGATCACGTTAAAACTTCCTTACATTGCGCCTTACGACTGGGATTCGATTTATCAGTTTTTAAAAAATCACTGCATCGCAGGCGTAGAAAGAATTTCAGATTCGGTCTATCACCGCATTTGTGAAATCGATGGTCGCGTGATTGATTTACAGGTTTCCAATGACGCCAAAAATTCGCAACTGCTGTTGCAAATCAATCAAGCCGAAGTTCAAGACTTGCGACAAATCTTAGAATCAGTGCGCAGGCTTTTTGATATTGATCACAATCCCCACAGCATAGAAAATCAAAGCACCAAGACCGAAGGTATTCGCATTCCCGGCGCATTCAACCCCTTTGAAACTGCGATTGTTATTATTTTGGGCCAGATGGTCAGCGTGGAACAAGCTGGAATTAAATCCAAAAAAATGACGGAACTTTTCGGCAAAAAATTAGTTCAAGCTCGGGATGGATTTACCCATCTTTTTCCCACACCTGAAGTTTTAGCCCATGCCGATTTATTTCCAGTGGGCATGACCAGATCCAGGGCGCAGGCCATTCATGAATTTTCTAAAAAAATATTATCGGGCGAAATTGTTTTAGATCAAACCAGTGATTTGGATGAAACCAAAAAGAAACTTTTAGCCATTCATGGTTTTGGTCCGTGGACCGTGCAAATGATTGCCATGCGCTGCCTGGCTGATACGGATGCTTTTCCTGAAAAAGATTTAATCATTCAACGTGTGATTGAACTAAAAAAACTTAATTTTGAAAAGTTCCGTCCATGGCGTGCTTACTTAACTTTGTGGGCTTGGAAAAAATATGCTGGGCAACTATCTAAAAAGAAGGTGAAAAAATGAATCTGTATTATACAACCTATATAAGCCCAGTTGGAAAACTGCATTTGCTGGGCGGTGAAAAATATTTATATGCGGTCAGCTTTGATTCTAGTTGGTCGGATTACCAAAAAAAATTATCTCGTCTATTTCCAGATGCGCAGCTGATCAACACTAAGAATTTGATTCTTAAAAAAATTATTGGGGAATTAAAACAATATTTTTCTGGCGAACGGAAAAAATTTACGACGCCGCTGCAGCCGCTGGGAACCGAATTTCAAAAATCCGCATGGTCGGCATTGCAGAAAATTCCTTTTGGAAAAACCATTTCTTACCAAGAACAAGCCGTTAATATTGGCAGTGCAAAAGCCGTGCGTGCAGTAGGCACAGCCAATGGTCAAAATCCTCTTCCCATTGTGATTCCTTGTCACCGGGTGATTGGCAAAAATGGAAAATTAGCCGGTTATGGCGGCGGATTGCACATCAAAGAAAAACTTCTTATGCTGGAAGGCGCTTTATAAAAAAGGAGTCCTATGAAAAAAATTGTTTTGGTCACAGGTGCGAATAAGGGAATTGGACTTGAAGCAGTCAAACAGTTGGCCCAAAAAGGCATGACGGTTTGGCTGGCAGCACGCAATGCAAAAATTGGACTAGCCGCCGCCACCGCTTATCAAGAAAGAAATTTGGATGTGCATTTTGTGGAACTAGATGTCACAAGTAATTCTTCTGTTACACAAGCATATCAAAAAATAAACAAACAGCATTCGTGTTTAGATATTCTAGTGAACAATGCTGGAATTAATTTAGACTGGTCGACGCCCCCCAGCGAAACAAATCTGCAACATTTAACCGATACTATAAATACCAATTTAATTGGTGTTGTTCGCGTCACAAATCAATTCTTGCCATTGATGAAAGACAGCAAAGACGCGAGAATTATCAATGTTTCGTCTTTGTGGGGATCACTTACGACGCTTCGTGATATTCAGGCGACAGCTCCTGCTTATCATATTTCCAAAGCAGCTCTAAACATGTGGACTTTAATGTTGGGGAACGAGTTAAAAAAAAATAACATTACAGTAAATAGTATTTCTCCGGGTTGGGTAAAAACCGATATGGGCGGAGAAACCGCGCCGCGATCTGTGGATCAAGGTGCTTCGATCATTACAAAGCTGGCGAGTCAAAGCTTTCGACCCACTTGCGAATTTTTAGGAGATGAGGGTAGCCTACCTTGGTGATAGTTCGTATCACAAACTAAAAGGGGGAAACCATAATGCCGAATTTTTTTAAACTAAATCGCAGCTATATTATGCTTGCGGTTTTGGTTCCGTGGCTGAGTGCAGCTGCGCAAACCGATGAAAATAAATCATCGCAAGTAGAATCCATGAATCCAAGTATCATGGCGCCGGGCCCGCGACCGGGACCGCGTCCATCTCCAGCTCCGCGACCGTCTCCGGCTCCGCGACCAAGTCCTGCGCCGGCTCCGCGTCCAAATCCGCGACCGAACCCAAGACCGAATCCGACGCCAGCTCCGCGTCCAAATCCAAAACCAACTCCTGGTCCAAAACCAACTCCTGGTCCAAAACCAACTCCTGGTCCAAAACCAACTCCTGGTCCAAAACCAACTCCCGGTCCAAAACCAACTCCTGGTCCAAAACCAACTCCTGGTCCAAAACCAACTCCTGGTCCAAAACCAACTCCTGGTCCAAAACCAACTCCTGGTCCAAAACCAACTCCTGGTCCAAAAC
>JBBQHD010000117.1:0-8017 GCA_038323665.1 Bdellovibrionales bacterium | reverse complement strand
TTCTGGAAGGGTGTATTTCCAAATACCTACTTAAAAAAATCGGAAGTGACGTTAAAATATTTATTTGAAAAAAAAAACACCTACAATTTGCAAATTAAGGATAATCGATGAACCCGCAATTAAGCACCTTAAGTCTAAATGATATTTTATTGGTTTCACCGATGCTGGCTTTGCTTTTATTTAGTATAATTCCCATCACGGTCAAAGTATTGAATGGAAACCGCGAACAAAACCCGCGCATTACTTTATTGCAGGGATTGATGGGCGTTTTAGTCGCCGCAGCCCTATTGCTGGTTTTCGGTGGCCCAGGGAAAACAGCCTTTAACAATGTTTTGGTATTTGACGGAGTCACTCAGTGGTTGGGCATTGTCGGATTAATTTCTGTCGGCGGCGCAATGGTGCTGATGTATGAAAATCCAGCCACCAAAGGCCCGCAGTTTTCTGAGTTAATTTTTCTAACCATGGGTTCTGCCATTGGAATGTTAATTTTAGTTTCAGCCATCGATTTGCTGGTTATTTTTATCGGCATCGAAACCATGTCGTTGGCACTGTATTTAATGATCGCGATGAGTCACGAAGAAAAACTTTCTAAGGAAGCCGCCTTTAAATATTTTATTTTAGGCAGCGTCTCGTCAGCATTTTATTTAATGGGTGTGGCTCTTGTCTTTGGATCAACGGGCACAACAAATATTTTAAATTTTATCGCAAATGCTGCGGATTTAATTGAAACCTCTAGATTGTTTTTATTTGGAATCGGAATGATCGTGGTCGGGTTTTGTTTCAAAGTTTCGATTTTTCCATTTCACGCTTGGACTCCGGATGTTTATCAAGGGGCCTCGACTCCGCTGACGGCCGCTATGGCGACGGCAGTTAAAGCAGTTTCATTTGCGGCATTTTTAAGAATAGCGGCGTCGAAAATTTTTGTGGGTTCAGATCAATTGCTGACAGTTTTGCAATGGCTTGCGGCTCTAAGTATGTTGGCGGGAAATGCCGCAGCACTGTTACAAAATAATTTAAAGCGAATGCTGGCCTATTCCAGCATTGCTCACAGCGGATATATTTTGGTGGGACTGCTGACTGCCGGGGTCAGTGACAATGGAACTTTCGGCGCGTCGGCAGTGATTTTTTATTTAGTCAGTTATGCGCTGATGACGCTGGGAACTTTTGCTTTTGCCCATTACCTAGAAAAAACTGAAAACACTCAGGTTACAATTGATGACCTAAACGGACTGGCCAGTAAAAAACCCGTGATTGCACTTTGCATGTCGGTATTTTTACTTTCGCTGGCGGGCATTCCGCCATTTGTAGGATTTTTCGCAAAATATTATTTATTTACCGCAGCCATCGGCGAAGGTTTTATTTGGCTTGCGCTGTGGGGGATGTTGAATTCCGTAATTGGTGTTGCGTATTATCTGCGCCCACTGATTGCTATGTATATGAAAGACGCGGATTCCGATTTTAAACTGCGCCATCAACATGCGACGGTTGCGCTGTTGTTGCTGTCGGCGGTTTTGGTTTTTTCGATGGGACTTGCCTCGGGACCGATTTTTTCTGCTGTTGAAAAAACTTTATTCTGATTATTCAGTTTATTTGAGCCGGGCTTTTTTAAGCGCCGCTTATAGGGCCCAAAAAGACTTCGAACATACCGTTTGTCACGATTTGTTTGCAATTAGCTTTGGGGGATTTTACTTGTTGACCTTATCTGGGCAAACAAATCGCACCAAGCCGAACTTGTTTTTTGGGCCCTATAAGCGGCGCTTAAAAAAGCCCGGCCCAAATAAACTGAATAAGATGCAGCAAACTTTTGCTTCCGCTTCGCAATGACAGTGCCCACGAGTAGCGCGCAGACACTGGTTTTGCGCTAGCTTCAGAATAATTTTCCTGTCTTGGCATGAGGCTTGCTCTCTTATCTCAGCAGAAGCCTAAGCTTAGTTTAATTCGTTTTATTTGGAGTAAGGATCGACATGCGTAAAACATTTTTCGGCATTCTCATTTTGATACACCTTGAATCCAGTGCTTCGACGTCGGTGTGCGAGTTTCTTTTCCCGGTATCAAATCAAAAATCTTTTTCAACATTAGATTTTTACACCGACAGCGCCGCACAGTTGGATGAAATTCGTAGCCTTACAGTGGCTGCGTTTCCAGTCCTGCTTTCCGAAGCGTCAGTAGGCGCTCCGTTAGTTGACGCAAGTTCTGGAAAAATCAGTGCAAAAGATTTTCCTGCTTTCCACCAGTTGGCTGAAATAGCCAGTAGGGAAGCAAGGTCTGCAAGCGCAGAGAAAGCTGCGCGGGCCTCACTTCAGACTCCCGCCTATGAGAGTATTTCAAACCCCCATATAAAAACCGCAATTAAAAATTGGATCGCAAGAGTCAGTTGGCTTGAACCAGCAGATGGTGTGTTACTGGAAAGTAGATTGGCTTTGATGTCACCGAATACATCGGAAACCACGTGGTCTCAGATGGCCACTGTTCTGGAAAAATACAGCTCACCTTATGTGGATTTTTTAATGTATGCACGAATGCGCCCCAAGGATCCTTCCTATGCTTTTGCTGTATTGGCGAACCTTGTCAATAAGCCTGTCAGGACATTTTCACGAACAGAGACCTTTCAGGAAACTGCCTTCCTAAATAAAATTAAATTTAAAAAACCGAATAATCGCGCACTCGCGTTTCATTGGCTGAGAACTTTGGAATTGGACTCGTATGATAAATATATTGAGGTCATGAGATATGCACGGGGACTAGCAGAAGACCACGCAAAGCTTCAAACTTTAGAAGATAAATTAATTGATGATTTTCAAAATGGCTCGGATCGTTCTTTGGCAATATCAATGATTGCGAATAATTTCTTAAAGAGCGAGTTTTGGGGAACCGGAAGCTTACAGCAACATCTTTTTAACCGCGGCCTTACTCATGCGGTAGAGCGGCAAGTAATTAGAATTTGGGCGGATCGAGAGTCAAAATGGCAAGAGTATGCAGGCCAATTATATAAAAAGGGAATCACAGATTATTCAAGACGAGTGAATCAAGTATTTGGTCCCTATTTGGCCAAGGAAACATTGATGTATTTTCTGATAAGGTATCATGCCATGACTTACGAAGAGGGATTCGCCCTATCAGAGTCCTATTCTAAATTATTAGAGAAAATGTGTGGATGGAGTCCAAAAAATCCGCGATGGAATAAATTAACTCAACGATTGAATGAGCCAGTCACTCTGTCATCTGATTTTGATTTAGCTCAAGATATTGTAAGCGAGACAAATGGCTTTTGAGTAATAGCCTCCATTTACAAACCTGCTCGGCGCAAAGAGGTTAACGCGGATTTAAATCCGATACGCACGATGCGATCCAAAATCTTGGGATTCAAACTGAAATGATCTACGAAAAACATTTCGTAATTATACGCAGGCGGGTGAATGTAAATTGAGTCCACATTGGGTTTGAAATGCAATTTTGACTGCATCGTTGAAATTATTTTCTCGACAATTTCTGCGGGCCATTTTTCTTTTTTTGCTAGACGTAAAATTTCTTTTTCGAAATCGCCCAAATTATTTTGCCAATCGATGTGTTTGGAAATTTTTTGCTCGATCACTTGATACAGGGCCTGATTTAAAATCACGGGGATTCCGTGGGTGTGCAGGCTGCCGACCTCGGGGGTAAAGTGATAAGGCTGCACGCTGTAAGATGAAATCACCAAATCGCAGCCGTGGTCGGCTGCAACATGTGCAGATAAAGTTTCGCGAATTTCACCGTCATAAAAATATTCCGTTTCACCTGACGTTTGTTTAATTCCATAGGGCGCGAAAAATGGCGGCAAGGAACAGGATGCCGAAACGGCGTCGCTGATGGTGCTGTCTTGAAAATACGACGTGGTTTTGCTGACACTGTTTTCGGAAAAATTTCCAAACAAAGCTTTGCGGCTGTGATTTAATTCCGAGGCTACGATATAAAGTTCGACGCCCAATCTTGAAAAATCATTTTCCAAAAACGCATCTTTGCGCAAATAGGCTTCGACACCTTTGGTGGTAAACAATCCATTTAATTTAAATCCGCTTTTTATAAAAGCCTCGAAACCCCCGCGGAACAGGACTTTGGTCTTGATCAGATCTGGGATCCAACGCAACAATCTGCGGCCATTGACGCGAAAAACATTTCGGTAAGCCAGTGGTTTTAAATAACGCAAATCTTGTTTATCAAACGGAGCCTCTTCGCCCTGACCAACGTTAAATGCATTTACCAAAGATTCTGGATCGTAGCCTGCCGCTAGAATCGAGCTAATAAAAGATCCCGCGCTTGAACCAACATAAAGGCGAATTGTTTTTGGCTCGTCGCCCGGAAAACGTTGCCGCACCAGCTCTTTAGAGCCGCCGGCAAATTTAAATCCTTTTTCTTTTAGCGCTAAACAGACTCCAATATGAAAAGCAGCTGCCTTGATCCCGCCGCCGCTAAGAACTAAACCGATCTTTTTTTTATTTTGGATATCCATAATATTGAGTATCCAACCATAAATTGCTCACGAGGTGAAGGACCTAGGTCGTGAATACTCATGGGAATGTTGACTACCTGACTACTCAAATGAGATTTGAATAGTCAGGGGCTGTGTGACCACCACCCACCGGCCCCGAATCAGAGAGGAAACGCAAATCTGGATACTCAGAAAGTGAACCCTCAAGGCTCTTGGCTTCGTCTGACGGAATACTCGACAAAGTATAATGTCAGCATTTCGACTCTTCGTCGCAAGATCAAGAATGCCGAAGTTCAGTTTCAGTTCGAGGATGGAAAATACACCATCCTCGATCAACCGATCGAGATACCACAGAAGGCCCATCGCCCCTCCCAGGACAGCGAAAGTGTTTTCGTGGTATCTCGACCGACCGCACCCGCAGAGGCAGCTGCTGCCGCTCCGCCGGCGCCCAAAGCCAGAAAGCCCGTCAATCCTGAAATTATCCAGCTGACCCAGAATTTACCCAAGGTCGAAAATTCTTTGCAAAAACTGATCGACAAAGATGGTTCGGTTTTAAAAGAAGCCAATCATTTGCTGAACGAACTTAAAAAAGCATACACACAAATTTTGTGCGAAAAAGAAGAACAAATTTTAGGCTTGCGAGAAGAAGTGACCGACCTGAAGACCTTGGTTTCAGTTTTGGAAACCCAGACCCCCTCGGAGCAGCGCTAAAGAAGCCTATCGACAACGGCCTTATTTTTGCGATAAACAATTCTCATGAAAAACTTAGTGTTCTTTAAAAAAATCCAGGCAGTGCTTTGTCTAATAATTTTGTCAGCGGCGACTCTTGTTCAAGCGCAAAACAATTCCACGCAAACATCAACAACCCAAGCCACCGGAAAAAAATCAAAATTCAGCGTTAAATATTATGGAAATATGTCGGGCTCGTCCTTGGGAAATCCCGGCGCTTATCGCAGCGATCAGACGGGCAATGTTCGACAAACCAACGGTCGTCGGGCGGAATTTTTTCACGACCCATCCGTCAGCTATAATTATTACGGCAATCAGTCGGCGTTTATTAAAACTCCGTTTACAACTTATGCTCGGCCCAACCAAAAAGGGGATTCGGCCGAAATGGGCGATCCTTCCGTCGGAGTCCAAAATCCTAAGCTAGTCGATGGCGATGAATTCACCTTATTCGCAAATATTTCCTATGCGGCAGCTACCTCGACTCTTTCGCGCGACAAAAAAGAAACCTTTGCTATCGGCAGCACCGACATTCCAGAATACCGCGCGGTGGATTCAAAATTGGTTTATCGATCGGTGAATATTTTAAAAAGATATTTTTTTTCAGACGATCAGAAAAACGCACAAAAAAACTTTAAAGCAGATCTGGGCCCAGAAATTCAGTATCGCATATCAGAAAAACTTTTTCCCGCCATCGGTGCAAAGATCATCTACAACCACAGCGATCAAGACTATTGGGATAAATGGTCACAATCGGATCGAACCATGAACTTAAGTGTCTATTGGGTGCCGAATAAAAGTTTGAAAATAGTTCCCCAATTAAGGCTTTTAGACCCCCGCGAGATCAGCGACCGCAACACAGAAGTCGGCATGTTGGTTTATGGGACTTTTTTGTAAAAGCCCTAACCAATTCCTGACAAAACTACACGCGCAATTGAAAAAAAGTTTATCGACAAAACCTGATCTTTCGGGATAGATCTTCCGTATGAAAAAAAATATAAACTTCCAAAGTTTAAAGTCGGTTCTAATATTAACTTTTGTGTCCGCAGGACTTTTCGCGCAAGCACAAAGCAGCAGCGGAACGCAAACCTCAACCACGCAATCGACGGCCAAGAAATCGAAATTTTCTGTTAAATACTTTGGCGATATGTCGGGCAGTTCGATCGGAAACCCAGGAGCATTTCGCAGTGATTTAAAAGGAAGCGTTAAGCAAAGCGATAAGACGCGCGCAGAATTTTATCACGAACCCGCGCTGGCCTATAACTATACAGGCAGTCAAACCGTTTATGTTAAGACGCCCTTCACGTCCTATGCGCGACCCAACACGACTGGTGATTCGTTCGAAATGGATAATCCGTCACTGGGTGTTCAGAATGCAAAATTAGTCGACGGCGACGAGTTCAATTTATTGGCCAATATTGCCTACCAGCCCGGAACATCCATTGCTTCACGTGATAAAAAAGAAACTTTTTCTATCGGCAGCACCTTGCTTCCTGAATACCGCGCGGTGGATTCAAAGCTGGTGTATCGATCGTATAATAAATTGAAACAATATTTTTATTCAGCTGATCAAAAGGCACCACAAAGAAATTTTAAAATCGAACTGCAGCCAGAAATTCAATATAGAATTTCTGAAAAATTCTATCCTTCGATCGGCGCAAAAATTGTTTACAACCATACCGAAGAAAACAATTGGAATAAATGGGCGCAATCAGATCGCAATTTAAATTTAAGCGCCTATTGGGTGCCAAGTAAAAATTTAAAAATTGTTCCGCAATTAAGAATTTTGGAACCACGCGAAATCAGTGATCGCAATACAGAAATCGGAATGTTGGTTTACGGAACTTTCTTGTAAAATAATTCACATTATATAGCTGGCATCACATATTGTAATGCCAGCTATAAACGCCAATGCCTGCAAGCAACGAATCTTTAGAAATTTTTTCGAAATTTATTAATTCCATTCAAAATCTAAAACTTACCTGCTAAAGACTGTCCCACATTGATGGGGTCAGTTTGAAATTTATTTTATTATTTTTGGTATGCGCAAGTTCAATCGCCTTTGCAGAAAGCGGGGCGAATATCTGTGCGAGTTTATATGGAACAAGTCCGGACTATATAAATACAGGTCACAGAAAGGTTTTGGTTGGCGAGGCCAAAAGTTCAATTTGGGAAGCCAGCGCAAGCCTAAACGATCCGAGAAAGTTTTTGGCGCTGCTTCTTCAATTTGAAAAGGGTGGATATCAAAATCCAACAGCTGAAATGAAAACCAGCATGCGCGAAATTTTAATTTCTGCAGAGCCAGGTTTTATTCAAGCATTGAAAAATTGGGCAAGCCAAGCAAGTGTTTTGCAAGGTTTGGATAATCACCGACAACTTTTGCAAGAAACAGAAAATGAAATTGCGAAATTCAAACTTGCTAAGTCAGAGCTGTTTAACCGACGGGCCGTTTTGGAAAACGAACAGCATCAGGCGCTTTTGCAACTGAAGAAAGTTCAAACAGAAATGGCAGAACAAATCACAAAAATGGAAACGGGGCAGGACAATAGTTTTCTCGAAACCGTAGACGCCGAAGAAAACCTGAAAATACAATTAGAGGCGAAGGGAACAGAAATCGGTAAGCTTGATGAAAAATTCGAATTGCTGAATCAGGGACAATCGGTAGTTCTTGCCGCGAAAGAATTTTTTGTGTTAATGTGAGGCGATTTTGTCCCGTCTAGATTGTTAAGCGATTTTGTCTCCCACTATGCGTTAGTCTTGATCTGTTTCAATACGAGACAGAAGCAGGGGTAACCAAGGAATGGGAGTCATTTTGTCATCAAAGAA
>JBBQHD010000116.1:0-8295 GCA_038323665.1 Bdellovibrionales bacterium | reverse complement strand
GACGAATGGAAATTTCAATTTTTCCCTGATCTGTTTTTTCCAATGCTTGATAGGCATTGATCAGCAAATTCAGAAAAACTTGTTTTAATTTATCTGCCTGACCCAAAACCAAAATCTTAGCTGGAAAGTCAGTCTGCAACTGCACCGAATTTAAATTAGGAAGATGAATTTGCCGGCAAGATTCCTGCAATAAATTCACCAGATCCACTTTTTCCTGAGGAATCGGTTCGGGTTTTGCAAAATCTAAAAACTCTGTGACCAAACGATTCAATCGATCAATTTCTTTTAGAATATTGGATTGCAATTTTTTAAGATCATCACTTTCTGCCTGGGACAGCAGTTCTACTGAACCACTCATCCCCGCCAAAGGATTGCGAATTTCATGTGCAATCCCTGCTGCCATTTTTCCCAAGGCTGCTAATTTTTCTGACTGTTGCAACCTGCGATTGATGGAATTTAATTCCGTTACATCTTCCATCAACAAAAGCCTGGATTGTCCTTGGCCCACAGGATCAGGGAATTCTGTAACAAGTAATCTTAGGTTTTTTTCGTTAAAAGTAATTTGATCGCTTTGTTTGTGGTCTTTAAAAAACTGTAAAATATTTTTTTCGCCGATCCATTCGGACACTTTGTGATTCATATGTTGAATGTCGTTTTGATGACCGATCACCAAAACACCTAAGGGTAAATTATCAACCATCCTAGAAAATAATATTTCACTTGAAAACAGCTTAGCGCGAGCCTGCGACAAACTAGTTTCCACAGTTTGCAGTCTAATCTTGAAGAAAACCGAGATCGCGATGCTCAGTGAATAAAAAATAAGATGACTGGAAATAATTAGAATTTTTTGCACTGGCGGCTGTTGAAACCAAAACAACGCTGAAAATACTTCCAAACATATCCCCAGCAAAGCTATTTCGCAAAGTTTTTCTAGTTCAAGAAAAAATCCTGCAATGACTAAAAGTAAAATAAATAGAAACAAAAATGCCGTGATTTCTAAACCACAAATCAACTGCGCACCTAAAAATAAAGTCGCAACGAAACTCATAAAATAGGTTTGCACTGGTTTACTTAAGAACAGAAAAAAAGCAACAACCCCTAAACAATTGATCGCAAAGTGAAATTGGTAAAGTTCCCAAGACAGAACCGCACTGGGCGAAAACTGAATGAGATTCATCCACAAGATCGGAAAAAATAAAATGACTCCAAAAATCAATGTCAGCAATGACGGATCGCCACGATCCACATCTGAAGGCTTTTGAAAAATGAAGGGTAAATTAATTTCCAACAGCATTCCCCATATTGAAGACAGGCAGATACATGGCGATAACCAAAACCGCAATGACGCTGCCCAGACCCACCATCAATAGTGGCTCGATCAATGAGGTCATTGCTTTGACCGCAGATTCGACTTCGTCTTCATAGAAATCGGCGATTTTTCCCAACATGCTATCCAAAGTTCCCGACTGTTCACCAATGGCAATCATTTGCACAACCATTTCGGGAAATATTTTTTCTTTCGCCAGTGGGGATGCAAAGGGTCGGCCTTCGGAAATAGATTCTTTGCAACGAACCAGGGATTTTTCCACCACAGAATTTCCGGAAGTTCTTGCAGCAATCTCGATCGCGTCCAGGATTCCGACACCCGATGACAGCAAGGTCGACAATGTTCGCGCCAGTTTTGCAATGGCGGATCTTTGCACCACATCGCCAAAGACGGGAAGTTTAATACTGATTTGATCAAAAGCTTCTTTGCCTTCAGGAGTTTTTATCCACTGCGAAAATGCAAAAGGTATCCCAATTAAACAACCTAAGAAAATCACCCAATGATGAATCATACCATCAGAAATATTGACGACCGCTTGGGTCAATGCCGGTGGTTTTTGTCCAGAAGATTTAAAAATTTCCAAAAATTTTGGAATAACAAAGACCAGAATTCCAGATATAACTAAAACAGCCACTGCAATGATGACCGCTGGATAAACCATCGCACCTTTGATTTGCGATTTTAATTTTTCACTTTTTTCAATATACATGGCAAGTCGTTGCAAAATGGTATCTAAAATACCGCTTTCTTCCCCGGCTTGAACCATATTGCAAAACAGTCGGTCAAAAACTTGTGGACGATTGCGCATAGCTTCGGCCAAGCGTTTTCCTTGTTCAATTTGAGTGCGAACATAATTACAGGCCTCTTTTAATAAAGGCGATCGCATCCCATCTTCTAATATTTTCAAACTATCCACGACGGGAATACCAGCATTGATCAGCGTTGCAAATTGCCTAGAGAAAACCTGCAGATCCTTACCCTTTACTTGGGGGGTAAAAAATCCGCTGCCCGGTTCTTTGTATTTTTTTAACTCAATCGGCTGCAGCCCATTTGAACGCAATCGGTTTTTAACTTCCGTTTCATTGGCGCCATCCATTTCGCCTTTGGCAATTTGCCCAATCGAATTGCGTGCAAGGTAACTGTACTTGGCCATTAAATTCCTGCCTGTTTCAAAAGTAAATCAAAGTGAGTCGGATTTCTGGAAACTTTGAAGGCTTCTTTCAGATCAATCTTTCTGCGCAATAAAAACTGGAATAAAACTTGGTTTAAATTGATCGATCCTTTGCATTCAACGCCGCCCATAAATATTTTTTCCAGGGATGTGAAATCTTGATCCTTTAAATATTTTCGCAGTTCTTCGGTAATCAAATAAACTTCAAAACCAAATATTTCCTGCACCTGGTCGCCATTGCTTGTGATTGTTTCTTTCAGTCTGTGTTGGCCAATCATCAGCTGCAGATTTTCGTAAAATCTCCAGAATAAATGCAGTCTTGCTTCGTGATAATGACCGCTCCAGAATCTTTGAAGGGAAAAATAGCTGCAAGGGCTGTAATCAATAACAATCAATAATTTTCCTTCTTCAACAATATTTAATAGCATTTCGAAATCTGCCGTCCAATTTTGGATTTCGACAATCACAACATCGCAGTTCTGGGGACTTTTTAAACTTAAACGAGGATGATTTTTCCAAAAAATACTTTTCTTAGAACTTTTTAATGAATTTTCTAACACTTCACCAATTTTTGCATTTCGATATCCAGAAAGCAGAATCAAACCCTGATTCAATTCTAATTTATCAAAAAAGACCGTGGGTAAAATTTGTTCTATCATTAGACATCCTTCACTGAAGCATTAACGACTTCTTCAATTGTGGTTTGGCCGCGTTTTAATTTTAGCAAAGCACTTCGACGCAAAGTCTTCATTCCTTGTTCACGCGTCAACATCCTTAAGAAACTCGAAGATTCACCTTTTAAAATCGCTTCACGAATTTTTTCCGTCATCAGCATCAATTCAAAAATTGCGATTCGGCCCTTGATTCCGGTATTGTTGCAATTCCCGCAGCCTTTGCCCTTGAAGATTTTGTATTCCTTCACTTCGCTTGGATCTACGCCTAAATTAATAATGGTTTGGTCGGGAACTTGAATCTGCGCCTTACAATTTTCACAAATTTTACCCACTAGTCGTTGCGCAACAACCAAATTTACCGTCGATGTAATAATATAAGGCTGCACACCAATCTCGGTCAGTCGAACTACCGTGGACGGCGCATCGTTGGTGTGCAAAGTGCTGACCACCAAGTGACCCGTTGAGGCTGCCTTAAAAGCAATTTCTGCGGTTTCTAAATCTCGAATTTCTCCGACTAAAATAATATCTGGATCTTGACGCAGAAAAGACTTTAGAGCGCTGGAAAAGGTCAAACCAATATCAGGGTTTAATTGAACTTGGTTAATGCCTTCCAAATTAAATTCCACCGGATCTTCGGCGGTAGAAATATTCACATCGGGTTTATTCAAATCCGACAATGCAGAATAAATAGTATTGGTTTTTCCCGATCCTGTTGGCCCCGTAATTAAAACCATTCCTTGTGGGGCATTGATTACTTCTTTAAATATTTTTAAATCGTCTGCTTCAAAACCAAGTTTAGTCATATCCAATTGCAAATTGGATTTATCTAATAACCGCAGAACAATTTTTTCACCCCAAATGCAGGGCAAAGTGCTGACGCGAAAATCCATTTCTTTGCCCTGCTTGGTGCGCACTTTCAGTCGTCCATCCTGAGGCTTACGTTTTTCAGCAATATCTAGTTTCGACATAATTTTAATACGACTGGCAATAGCTGATCCTGCCCCGGGCGGGGGCGCAGAGGCTTCGACTAAATTTCCATCCACCCGAAAACGCACGCGGTAAGTTTTTTCATAAGGTTCGAAATGGATGTCTGAAACTTTTTTACGAATAGCATCCGTAAAAATGGCATTCACAAAACGCACAATCGGAACGCCTTGCCCCGGAGCACCATCATCAATGATTTCAGCTTTTTCTTGGCTGGCAAAATCCAGTTCGTCTTCGCTGGGTTCACCGCCCAATTTATTTTTATTTAGTTCAGCTTCGGAATCAAAAGAGACCGCACCGAAGGATCTTTCAATCGCATTTTGAATGGCTGTTTCCGTCGCCACAACAGGTTGAATTTTAAACTTAGTCAGAAATCTTAAATCTTCGCGAATATTTAAATCCGAAGGATCTGAAAAAGCCACCACCAAAGTTTGTCCTGCTTTTTGAATCGCAATTAAACTATTTTTATCGCAAACTTCTTTTTTGATCAGTGCTGTGATATTGGGATCTAATTGAAAAGTGGAAAGATCAATTCCTGGAATACCAAAATGTTTTTCCAAGGCACGTAATATTTGCGGCTCTTTCAGAAAACCTAAGCGAATAACTTCCGCTGTAAATTTTCCACTCGATTTTTTTTGTTCTTCGTTTGCTTGCGCCAACTGAATTGGCGTCAGTAAACCCAGCCGGACTAAGATCTCACCAGTTTTTATAGACATCTAGAATAGATTAAAGAAGAGTGACATTTTTTGTAACTAGACGAGAGTCAAGAATTTCTCAAAGGTCCAGGAGCCAACACTGTTCCAATCAAAAGTTTTATGCCCGGCCTGCCTAGATTCCTGGATCCACTGTGGTTTATCTTCGGAAATTCCCAGTGACAAGACGCAGGAATCGTTCATCAAAAAATTAAGATAGGCCAAGTCTTCTTCCCAGTCTTGAGTCAAAAAATAATCGGTTTGCGTAACCAATAGACTGGCATCCGAGGCCTGACTGGTCAAAGCGTCCATCGGTAAATAAACAATCTCAATATTGAAAAAAACCTTTTTTAGCTGTTCGATATAACCTTTTTGCAAATGCTCTTTTTCCCCGGCCAGAAAAACCTTCCGAAATCCCAACTGACTGCAAACATGAACCAAAGCCGACATCCACGGAGGCGAAGAAATAATGTAGGCATTGCGAGAAAAATCAACCGAACCAATTTTTTCTTTAAAAAAATAAATCAGGGTTTCAACCCACATATTTCGCAGATAGAACTTGTCATCTTTGCGAACAATGACATTTCCCCAGGTGATTTGACTCATTTGCAGATTGTGAATCATCACAATGTCCAAATCATAAAAAACATTTTGAATATTTTCATTACGCGGATCAAAGAAAAATAGATCAAAAGATTTGTCATTGACATGCTTTTTCAATGCATCGATATCTGTTAAAAATTCGATGTTTTTTTCTTTCAACAGTGCCGCTATATTTTTTTCTGGGTGCAAACAAAAGATCTTAAGATTTTTGGAAGTATCGTTTGGCTTCATCTAAATCAGTATGGATTTGATTTTTTAATTCTTCAATATCAGCAAACTTTTTTTCCGCCCTTAGATACTGAAGAAACTCGACCTTGATCCTTTTTCCAGGCAATTCGCCTTGAAAATCAAACAGGTGAGTTTCCAATCGCAAGACGGGCTTTTGCACAATGGTCGGAGAATATCCTAAATTCGAAATGGACTGGTAAACCTGCCCAGAAAAGTCAGTGCGCGTGATATAGACTCCGTTGGGAACGGCCAGTTTTTGCTGCAACATCAAGTTTGCCGTGGCTGCCCCTAGTTTTTCTCCGATCCCAAGTCCCTGTTGAACTTCGCCAGCAAAAGAATAGTTCCGCCCCAACATCTGTGCCGCTTGCGCTAGTTTTTGTTGTGACAGCAGTTCTTTGATCAAAGTGGTCGAAATAATCTGACCATCTAAATTGAATTCAGGGACCACTTGCAAAGAAATCTTATTTTTATCACAAAGATCCTGCAAAACCTGTTGTGTGCCTGCGCGGGATTTTCCAAAACTGAAGTCATAGCCCACCACGATCGCCTTTGGGTGAAAGCTTTTGCGCAGATAATTTTCAAAAAAATCTTGGGCTTGCATTTGTGACATTGTCTTATCAAAACGGATGCAAACCCAGTGTGTGATGCCTCTTTTTGCAAGTTCTTGCTGCTGGTCTTGCAGTGAAAACAAGCGCTGAGTTTTTCTTTCAGGATATAAAATTTCCGCTGGATGCGGATCAAAGGTGACGACAATATGAGGCAAACCAGCAAATTCGGGCTGCTGCATTTGTTGCAACAGAGCTTGATGCCCTAAATGGACTCCATCGAAATTTCCAATGGTCAAAACCGAGTTGGACAAAAGATCGGATTGGGGATGATCTGGATGCAATTGCAAAATCTGCAGAACAAAACTCCTTTTGCTGTAAGCCCATCAAGGCTGACGTCAGCCCCTATAAGAATGCTTTAATTATTCAACATTTTCAGCTAATTATTTAAGACTGTGAATCTAAGGTATTTCTATCGCCGCCGAGGCCTTTATCTGCGTTTCGTAATTTGTTGGGCCATCGGGCTGTTGGCTTTGTCATCCGATGAGGTGAATAACTATGATCAGCGCATCAGCCTGCGCGGAGATTTATCGGCAGCACCTGAAATTGTTTTGATCACCCTGCAGCCCGGGGATTTTATTCGTCCACCGGCAGTCAGAACCAAAAATCTTCATTCTGGAACCGAACTTTCCGATTTAACCGATGGTTTTTTCTGGGAAAGGGAAGTTCTGGTAAGACTGTTGGAAGTTTTGCTATCGCAAAATCCCCGCAGCATCGCCATTGCCATTAGTCCCCCAGAAAATCTTCCGGCCTTTGACTTAACCGAAAGCCAACTGCGCCTGATGCAAGATTCCAGAGTTTTTTGGAGCACCACTATCCGCCAAATCGAAAGTCTAAAACTGCCCTTTTTTGCCAAGGCCGATCTTTCCAATTTAGGCAGTCTAGAATTCCCCCGCGAGGAAGACGGCGTGATTCGTAAAATTTCCCCGTCAGCAACAGAAGTCCCTCAGTTGGTTGAACGCATGACGGGTTTGCAATTGCCCTTCAAAAAAAATAAATCTTTGTTTATTCAATTTCGTGGCGGTGCGCAAATTTTTCCACATCTTAGTTTTTCCCAATTGTCGTCTTGGGATTTTCCGGTCCGCTATTTTCAAAATAAAATCGTTATCATTGGCGGGGACGGCGGGACTTCGTCGCGGATTCAAACCCCAGTCGGGCAATTATTAAAATCAGAAATTGTGGCCCAAGTGACTGATAATTTATTGAAAGATCGTTTTATCCATCGCCCGCACTTTTGGATTTATGCGATCCTTTATTTTTTCCTGACATTAATTGCCGTGATGGTTGTGACCCAGTATCCGCATTCGCTGACTTTGCTGACTTTTATTACTGTCAGCGTCTGCATCGCTGCATTTTCCATTTGGTGCTTTGATATCGAAGCTTTTTGGTTCCCAGCTTTTTCCCCGCTGCTGCTGTTTTTCACGGTCTGGGGGGTATTTACTGGTTACCAGGTGACGCGCATTGAAAAAATGAATTATCGACTGCAACAGGAAAAAACTTCTTTGGCGGAATTAGAACGACTTAAAAATAATTTTATTTCTTTAATCAGTCATGATTTGAAAACTCCGATTGCAAAAATTCAGGGTGTGCTGGCACGGCTGCGGGTCGAACAGCATGATACAACTTTGACTCCAGATATAAATCTGCTGCAGGAATCCAGCGATGATTTAAATCGTTATATTCAGTCTATCTTGAAAGTTTTACGAGTCGAATCCCGTGAATTTAAAATTCAACGAGATACAGGCGATATCAATGAGCTGATCGTCAAAGCCATCCAAAGATTAAAACCGCTGGCCGCAGCAAAAAATATTCATATTGAATCCGAACTGGCCCCGCTTTTTGCGTTCGAATTTGATCAAGTCTTGCTCGAGGAAGTGATTTTAAATTTGATTGAAAATGCCATTAAATATTCGCCGGCGCAGACGCAAATCACAGTTTTTTCCGAAGAACTCGACAACCAAGTCCTAGTTAAAGTAAAAGATCAGGGCCCCGGAATTCCCATCGAAGAACA
>JBBQHD010000115.1:0-8302 GCA_038323665.1 Bdellovibrionales bacterium | reverse complement strand
AAATGGCTACGGAAAAATTTTAGCCAGACCCCGATTGATTTGCCGTTCAGGAAAAGAAGCTGAATTTTTAGCTGGTGGGGAATTTCCCATCAAGATTATGAACCCCAGAATTCATGAAGTGGTTTGGAAAAAATATGGAATTGTTTTAAAAATTAAACCCAAAGCGGATGTTTTGGGTCGGTTGAGCTTAGGCTTGGAATCTGAAATTTCCAGCATCGACCCAAGTCGCACTGTCGATGGAATCCCAGGTTTGCTGACCCACCGAGTTTCTAGTTTTTTTGATTTAAAACAAAGTCGCACCATTGTTTTATCCGGAATGATCAAATCCGAAGAAAGCACAGCACAAGCTGGCGTGCCCTATCTTTCGCAAATTCCAATATTAGGTGAACTTTTTAAAAGCAGTGATTTTCGCAACAACCGATCGGAATTCATTATTATGGTGCAGCCTTCGGTCATCAACGAAAACAAGGCCGAGATTTAATGGATTTAGGCGAACACTTAAAAAAATTCGTGTCTGAAGTTCAAGCCATTTCCAATGACCACCCGACGATTGAAAAAACCACGGGTGAAATTTTTAAAAAATTAACTGCTGATCTTGGCGAAACTGATCGACTGCGTTTTCAAAATGAAATTTTTGGTCTGGGTCCATTAGATCTATTATTTGCTGACGAAGATGTTTCTGAAATTTTAATCAATTCCGCAACTTCGATTTGGTTTGAAAAAAGTGGCGTTTTATTTCGACATCCCGATAAGTTTTTTTCCGAAATGAGTTTTGCCAAGTTTTTGCAAAGGCTTAGTATTGAATCCGGATTTTTTGTAACCTTAGAACGCCCTGCCATTGACGGTGAATACCGGGGGTTTCGTATGCACTGGGTTCATGAAAATTTATGCGGTGGCAATCCTTTGTTAAGCTTCCGCCGACATCCTAAAAATCCCTGGACCTTGGAAACACTGCTGCAAGCCCAGTGGTGTCGCGACTCAGATGTCGAAATAATTCAAAATCTAATTTCAAAAAAAGAAAATATTTTGGTCGTTGGCCCCACCTCGTCTGGAAAAACCTCGATCCTCAATGCTTGCCTGCAAAAAGTGGAACCCAGCGAACGCATCGGGGTTTTAGAAGACAGCAGCGAAATCCAATTGCCCAATCAAGCCTCGTTTAAATTACTGACTAGGTTTGATACACAAAAAATCTTACCCGACATTGATTTATCGGAATTACTGAAACGCGCACTGCGATTAAGACCTGACCGAATTGTTTTAGGAGAAATTCGCCACAACGAAGCAAAAGATTTTTTACTGTCACTGTCGACTGGACACGCCGGCAGTATGGGTTCGATCCACGCCGAAGATCCGCAGCAGGCATTATTAAGATTAGAAATGTTGGTGCAAATGGGCGCACCGACATGGAGCTTGCAATCCATCCGCAGACTTTTGCAGCTAAGTTTAAAATATATAATTGTTACCGGAAAAAATGAAAACTCGAAACGTCAGTTAAAAGGCATCCACCAGATTACTTCTTTGGAACAAACCGGTTTCTGCCTAGAAAAAATAAATTAAGATTGCTTAACTGGATCTGGATTTTCTAAAATTTCATTGGCCAATTCTTCCGACTTGAAATGTTTTTCTGTCTTATGATCCTTGATGTCGTCAATTCCATCAAAGAATTTTTGCGCCAACATATTTTCTAATTGTTTGCGCTTGCCTTCAGCTCCACTCGGATATGTGGGTGGTTCGGCAGGTTCTTCGCCCGATTGCGATCGCAAGGAAACTCGGTCTATGATCCCAGCTGTTACTGCGTCGGTTGTGACTTTGCCAACGGGCCGGCCAAAAGTCGGGGCCCCGGGTCGAACTGGTTGCGAATTGTCCACCATCGCTGACCGTGTTCTTGCATTCGACGGTATAATGTTGCTGATCTTTTCCATTCAAGCACCTCCTGTGCAGGGTTTCTGGATTTATGTTCTGTAAATCTTCTCGACACATTTGTGTTTCAACTTGAGAAAAAAAAGGTGCCAGGTCCTGTTTCTGTAAGCGGCGCACTATAAAAAAAGTAGGCTGCCACCTTTTTTTAATTATTTAATATCAATATCTTAACTAATTCTTATCCTGCAGAACTTTCTCAGCTTGCGAACTTAGTCGGATGCCGACTTCTTGCAGTTGTTCGAACCCGACTTCGGTCGGGGCTTCTGACATCAGGCAAGTCGCTCGCGAAGTTTTGGGGAAGGCAATCACGTCGCGGATCGCATCGGTATCGCACAACAACATCACCAATCTATCCATGCCCCAGGCGATTCCACCGTGCGGAGGTGTCCCGTATTTCAATGCTTCGATGAAATAACCGAATTTTGATTTTATGTCGGCTTCGCTCATGCCCAATAATTTAAACACGGCTTGTTGAAGTTCATTGCGGTAAATTCGGATCGAACCGCCGGCTACCTCGTAACCGTTGACGACTAAATCGTAAGCTTTGGCCAAAATTTTTCCATACGATGCTTCGTTCGCGTTAACCACGTCGTTGTAATATTCATCTTGTGGCGCTGTGAATGGATGATGTCTGGATACCCATCTTTTTTCGGTGGAAGAATATTCCAACATTGGGAAATCGATGACCCATAAAAAATAATCTTTGCTGTGATCGACCAATTTTAATTCTTGGCCCAAATGTAATCTTAAAGTGTTTAATCCCGCGCACAGTGGATCGAAATCATCTGCTGCCATAATGATTGAATCGCCGTCTTTGGCTTGCACATCAGTAAATATTTTATCTAAAAATTCTGGAGTGAAAAATTTGCTTAAGCTTGACGTCACAACGCCTTTATCTTTTTTGATCCACGATAATCCTTTTAATCCAGATTTTTTCACCATCTCGATTAATTTATCCATTTGGCTGCGGCTGATCGCGGCGCCTTTGGGAACAACGAGGCCTCGCACAAACCCACCGCGGACCAGAACATCTTCGAAAATTTGAAAACCACATTTTGCAAATGCCTTCGACAAATCTTGGATTTCCATCCCAAAACGCAAATCGGGCTTGTCGGAACCGTAACGATCCATGGCTTCTTGAAAACTTATGCGCTGAACGGGGCCAATATCTTTGCCGCGGAATTCTTTCCAAATTTTGCGCAACAATTCTTCGTTGGTTTGAATAAGATCTTCGGTATCCACAAAAGACATTTCGATATCGATTTGTGAAAATTCTGGTTGTCGATCGGCGCGCAAATCTTCGTCGCGAAAACATCTTGCGATTTGAAAATAACGATCAAAGCCTGAAATCATCAAAAGTTGTTTCAAGGTTTGCGGCGACTGTGGCAATGCATAGAATTTTCCCTGATTGACACGCGAAGGAACCAAATAATCGCGCGCACCTTCTGGAGTGCTTTTATACAAAATCGGAGTTTCTACTTCAATAAATCCTTTGTCCGATAAAAAATTGCGCACGCTTTGCGCGACTTTGTGACGCAGAAAAAGATTTTTTTGTAAGCGAGAACTGCGCAAATCCAAATACCGATATTGCAATCGCAGTGTCTCGTTCACATCCTGAGCATTAAATTGAAAAGGCGGCGTTTGTGCTTCGCTTAAGATTTCACAATTGTCGGCGGCCACTTCGACTTCGCCGGTGGGGATTTTTTTATTGATCATGCCTTCGGGGCGGGCTCGCACGATGCCTGAAATTGCTAAAACAAATTCTCCGCGCACATTTTTTGCGCTGCTTAATAGGTCCACTTTGGGATCTAACACAATTTGGACAATACCTTCGCGGTCGCGCAGATCCACAAAAATAAGGCCACCGTGATCGCGCCTGGAATCCACCCAACCCATCAAAACGACTTGTTGACCAATCTGTTCGCGACCCAGCTTGCCGCAATAGTTAGAACGCTTTAAATCTTTTAGGAATTTCATCCAGCAATACTGACATACAGACGGACTGGTTGTGTAGCCCAAAATCTTAGAAAGCGCGCCTGGACAGGGACCCTGGGAATCTATAAAATCAGCTTATGGCAAAATTTGACGTAAATTATGAAAGCACTTTAAGTCCAGAGCTTACTTTTGAAAAACTGAAAAGTTTTATCAGTTCCGCAGAAGGCATCAAAAAGCTAGATGACAGCGCAAAAATTGAAGTTCAGGAAAAAGAAAAGAAAATCACCGCGAAAAGTAAACAATTTTCAGCGGGAATTGCGATTCAGCCCTCGGGCACCGGTTCGAAAGTAAGCATTTCCGTCGATATTTCTTTTTTGCTTTTGCCCTTCAAAGGCAAAATTCAAGCGACCCTACAAAAAATGCTGGAGAAGAACCTAGTTGGCTGATTTGAAAAAATCAGGAAAGAAAAAAACCCCTAAGCCCAAAAAGGCCAAGGCTGTCGTTCCTGAAATTTTAGATGAAAATGAAATCGTAGAAACTTCTGAACCAGAAGAAGTTTCGTCGAAAGCGCTTGCCTCGGTTGCACGGGACGTCACCAGCAGCGACCCGCTGGTTATGTATCTGAATGAAATTCGCAAATACCCCCTGCTGTCGCGCGAAGATGAACTTAAAATCGCCAAAAAATATTACGACACCAAAGATCCCGATGCTGCCCAAGCCCTGGTCAAAGCCAATTTGCGTTTTGTCGTTAAAATTGCCACCGAGTATGCCCGCTTCAGCGCCAAGATGATTGATTTGATTCAAGAGGGAAACTTAGGCCTTATGCATGCAGTAAAAGATTTCAATCCCTATAAAGGAAATAAATTAATCACCTACGCAGTTTGGTGGATACGCGGATACATTCAGGAATATCTGATGCGCCAGCACTCGATGGTTCGCATCGGTACGACGCAAAATCAGCGCAAATTATTTTATCAGCTGCAAAAACAAAAAGATTTATTCAATCAATTTGAAAACAGCGAACAAATTCAGTTGATGAGTTCTAAACTGGGCATTTCCAAAGAAGAAGTCGAGCAAATGTCCCAGCGCGTGCACGGCCGCGATGTCAGTCTGGATCGCCCCATCGGCGATAACAACAAGGAAACTTTATCCGATTTTCAAACCAATAAAAATGACGAGCCCATAGACGATCAGTTGGCTCGCAATGAAATGCTGCAAATTTTAGGTGAAAAAATCGAACAACTTAAACCCAGCTTAAACGAACGCGAAACGATCTTACTTGAGGAAAGGATTCTGAATGACGAACCACTTACCCTGCAGGAAATCGGAAAAAAATATGGCATCACCCGCGAAGCAGTTCGCCAGGCCGAAGCCAGATTGCTGAAAAAAATCAAAGATCTTTTACCCATTTAAAGTCATTAGCTTGTCTTATTTTAAGATAGAAATCGAGGCCCCATGAACGATACCCAAGCATATTTACGAAATTGGAAAATAGGTTTTTTAGGGTCTGGAAATTTAGCCCAATCCCTGATGAAAGGATTTTTAAAAAACCCCTCGATCACTTCTGATCATTTATTCGCGACCAACCGTAGTCCCGGAAAATTACAAAAATTGCAAAATGATTTAAAAATCCAAATCGTCAATTCCAACGAAGAATTAGTGGAAAAATGCAATTTCGTTTTGCTGACGGTCAAACCCCAAGATTTGTGGGCTGCCATCGAACCCATCGCACAAAGTTTCGACGAAGGACAAATTGTCATCAGCACTGCAGCCGGAGTCAGAACTTCGCAGTTAAAAAAATTATTGCCGCAAGTTCGCTGGGTGCGCATGACGACCAATACCCCAGCATTTTTGGGACGCGGGGTAACCGGTTATTTTATTCCCAATGAAGACGATGTGGCGCTGAAAGCCTCATTCGAAGATTTGTTTTCCTCGATTGGTTCTTTGATCGAAGTTCAAGACGAAGATCAATTGGAAGCCCTGATGGTGGGAACTTCTTCGGGCACAGGATTTGTCTATGAAATGATGATCTATTGGCAAGATTGGTTGATCGAACATGGTTTCGAGCCCGACGCTGCACGAACCATGACAGTGGAAACTTTTGGCGGCGCCGCAGATCTGGCCAATTATTTAAAAAAATCTTCCATCGAAGAATTGCAAAATCATGTGGCTTCGAAAAAAGGCGTGACGGCTGCAGGACTGGAATCAATGCGAGAACTGGAAATAGAACGGGCCCTGCGCATTAGTTTTGAAAAAGCTGCCTTGAAAAATGCCGAGCTTTCGAAAAACTTTCCCATGAAATAATTTCAGCCGACAGCTTATCGGTGGAGAAAATCTGACACTTCGATTAGGTTCGTTTTATGGTTACAACTTTATTAGTTTTCTTAATGCAGTTTTCATCCGCACAAAATGCCAATCCCGGCCCAACTCCAGCAGTGGCTCTTAGGCCTAAAACGGTATTTTTAAATAACATCCAACCTTGCGAAATCGAAGATTGTGGAATCAAGGGACTGCCAAATTTATTCGATTATACTATTATTGATGTCCCCAATAAAATTAAATTGATATTTAAAGGATTCCGTACAAACAGCGATCACGAAAGACCTTTCGAGTTTATTGTCACTTTTCAAGATCAAGATTCATTGGCAAAAATGACTTATAAGTTGGCCCACTCGCTTGCCATTCCGGAAAGCATTGTCGCCGCCAACGGTCGCCTGGATCTGCGCTTAGCAGATCGCGACGTCGTGACTTATTCCAAAAAGATCAATCCAGCAACCAAGCAAGCCGAAGAAGAAAGACAATATTTAACTCAAAGTATTGATTATATTTTTCAATATCCAGTTCTTGAAGACAACAAAGACGGAATTGTTTTCCGATACGTTGGTGGTTCAATTAAAAAATTTAAGGTGGTCTACGAAGAAGCCCCTGCGCAGCCTTAAAATGCCGACAAGGGTGAAACTTCTGACGACATCGGGGTCTGTGGAATATAACGTTCGCCCTGTTCCAGCAAAGTCAGATGGGCCTGAGCCAGTGCCCGCAAATTAGTTTCAAACTGCAGCCGCAATTTTTTCATTTCATTAATATCGTGATAAACCTGTTGCAAAGATTCGCGCGCGGATTGGGTCAAAGCTTCCGAAGTTCTTTGCGCATCCAATTGAATCAGTTTGGCTTCGCGTTCTGCATCCATTTTAATTTTTTCTGCTGTATGCGCCGCCGATGCCAAAGTATCGCGGATTAGTTTTTCTTTTTCATTGTTAGCTAGAATTTGCATTTCTTTGTGATGCAGCTGTTCTTTCAGTTTTAAAATCTCATTCGACAGGGCGATAAACTTGGTTTTCAGGTCATCCATAAATCCGTAAACTTGTTCGGCATCCAGACCGCCCATCATTTTTTTCTTAAATTCTACTGCGAATAAATTGATGTCTTTCATTTTCGTCGTCCTTTTTTGTTTTTAAGTTCGATTTTCATTTCAGCATCGTCCAAGGCATTTTGCATACTTTGTTCGTCGTTCTGCGGCGCAGGCTGTGGTTGCGTTCGCAGCATGCGTCCACTTTTTTTCACCCGAGGTGCTGGTGGCGGCATTGGTTTAAACAGATCTTGGTTTACACCATCATTGGTGTCTTCTTTGAATTGGGTGGTATAGGGTTCCACCGAAATTTTTTCTTTTCTAGGTGCAATGCCTTTGCGTGGAACTGGGCTATTGTTAAATCGGTATCCAATTGTCAAACCCGCAAACCAACCATTGGCTTGGTTGCTGCCCGTTAAAGTATTCCCACCGCTGACCAGCACATCCCAAGAATTGGTGATCATCCATTGAAAAAATACTTCAGCTTCGGTCAAAGATGGATTCACACAATAAAATTTGCAAGACCCCGCATTCACACGCAGAACTGTGGTTTGTCTGCCGGCCTCGCCAATTCCCACATCTTTGTCATCGTTGATCGATTGATAACCTCGAATAACCGCACCGAAATGAGTTTTCCCCCAGGTCAGTTGCGAACCCATATTCCATAAAAATAAATTCGACCGACTGTCCCCGCGGAAATCAACGCCCAGGCCTCCGAATAAATCAAATCGTTCGAAACCACTTTGTGCACCTAAGATTAATTTTCCTTCGAAGACACCTTCGTTATTGATCGAGCTATCCTGGTTCGGCGTGATGCGATCGATGGGAAAAACAACGTCGACTTCGGGAATCAAATCAAAATAATCGAAAGAAATTCCATATTCGGTTCCAACTTCTGCTGACGAGACAGAATTGTTTACCCGAGTTGCATCGAAGGCTCGGGACTGGGATCGGCTCACGTTGACGGCCGCTTTCAAAACCCATTCCGAAGTCAGGGCTGCTCGCAATGCCGGCGTCACTGTTGTTAATTGATAGGTTCCGTTGAATCCCAAATTTTCTGTGGCGCCACCGCTGCGGTAGTTGGACGAGGTTTGGAAATAA
>JBBQHD010000114.1:0-8523 GCA_038323665.1 Bdellovibrionales bacterium | reverse complement strand
CTTCTTTGAATTCCCGCGTTACTCGTTGTCCTGTTGGCATCTCGTTTCCATTTCCCGCCACCCTGGTGCTTAATTAACTGACACGACAACTTCCCTGAAACAGGGGGCTAGGGGAATCTTGCGTATGCAAAAAAGGAATTGTACCTACAACAGAATATTTTAGCATATGGGCGAATTTCTTAAATTTAAGTATGAAAATAAATACCTTTTCGTTCCTACTGCTAACCACATTGCTGTTGCTCACATCATAAACTGTGAAGAACCTGAATTGATGAAAAATTTGTCAGCTGTCTAACAGTTTTCGTATAATCCATGATTATTTTATTAAGAGACAACAAGGTCGAATGTATTCGTATTGAGCGGGCATTTTTCTTGCACTTCATTCATGGATGAAAAGCTTATTTTTTAATTTCTCAAAATGGATCACTTTTAAAATGAGCTTTTCGTTTTTATTGATGTTTTGTGTTTTTGTTTTTTCATCATTTTTAATGGCTCAGAATCAGGATTATCATAAATTGAAAGTTCAAGATTTTCAGATGCTTTTGGGCAATAGATATCCCATTTTTCGTGCGGGCCTATCATTGGCGAAGCTTAGGAACTCCGGTGCCGACATAGATCAGCTCACTGCCGAGCAGATTAAACAAAGCTTATTAAATTTTAAGGTCACTGAAAAAATTGTCTCAATTCAAATGCGCCGAAGCAAAGACGAGAGTTATAATTATTTGGGGTGGGTTATTACTTTTGAGGGTGGCTTAAAACTTGCCATTAGAACTAGAGGATCACTTGGAGTTTCTCTTTTAATTGGCCACAGTCAGACAGCAAACGATCTCGAATGGTTCAATGTTTTCTGGTACGATATTCACTCATTCAAAAATTTTCGCGCTGACCTGGTCATCCACGATGTCAGAACGGGCAGTGTAAGTGCGATCAGCAAGCTTGAATTTTTTGGAGCTTACTATGAGCCAGATGGAATGCGAACCGAAGAATTTGGCCGCAGTGACTTTCGCTATCCCATCAAAAGAACAGTGCTGAAGCCACCCTATAAAGCTCTAGAAGAAATTTATGAATTGGAATCGAGCCGCAATGGAAAAACCTTACAGGAGATTAGAGCCATTCGTGAAAAAACAGGACGTGCCGTCTTAGCCGTCTTTGACTCAGGCGTTGACTACAATCACCCAGAAATTGCTTTTAAATTAGCTATCGGTCCCGATCGTTCAAAATTTGAAGTACTAAAAAATAAATTACAAATGATCGAAGCAGAGCTTGCTGATATTCAGGGACAATCCTCAGTTGAAATCTCGGCAAAAGAAAGAATAGAAAACTTAATCATGCAAAAAAAACTGATCCAAAGAATTTTGTCCAATGGATCGCGTGGATGGGATTTTGCATCCGATCAGCCAAGACCCTATGATTTTGGCCGCGATTCTATGGGTAATGTTACCGATCACGGAACATCAGTTGCAAGTGTCGCAGCAGGATCTGGAGAAGAAGTTGTTGTGCTGCCGATTCGTTTTATAGGAAGTGACAATGGTCTGCTTGCTAATGCTGATCACGGAAAAAGGTTCGAAGAAGCCGTGATGTACGCAAAACTTTACGGTGCCAGAGTTATTAATTTAAGTTTTGGCTTTCCAGTTATCGAAAACAGTGACTCCTTGGAAAGGAAAATTCGAAAGATTTTAGGATATCAGGGGTACAGTCCTGAAAACATCGAGCATATCATTAATTCTCGCCGCCTGATTCGGCAGTCCAATCTGAAAAAAATAGAAGTGATTAAAAATAATCCCGATATTCTTTTCGTTTTTGCAGCAGGAAATGATTCAGCCAATGCAAATGACGGCAGCAACGAAGCTGCTAACATTAAATTACCCAATGTTCTAACAGTGGCGTCGATCGATGCTGAATCTTCTCTTTCTAAATTTTCTGTTTTTGGAAATAAATCAGTGCACCTTGCTGCTTTCGGTGATGTTGCTGAGCTGCCTTCAGCGGGTAATCAAAAAATGACCACTGCGGGCACGTCATTTGCCGCGCCAATGGTTGCTCATGCTGCTGGATTGATTCTTGCCCATATTCCTCAAGCAACAATTGCAGAGGTGATCGATTTACTTCAGCAAGCCGTAGTTAAAACTCCGAAATTAAAATCCAAATTGATGTGGGGCGGATACTTAGATCTCAAAAAATTAAAGAATATTTTAACTGCTCGGCCTGTATCATCCGTCAATGCGTGCAGCGCTCTTTTTAAAATGCGTGCGTTGTAGGATCATAGATTTATCGTGTAGGGCCACAGCTACCACGCACACCTGGAAAACGGTCCAAAACCATGCAACAAAAAGAAATGATAATTCAGTCATTCCTCCAATGAAAACTAGCAAAGTGCAGTCGTTTTGCCCTTACAAGGTGGATGTCATCGGTTCTAGCCCGACTGCGCTGAGGGACAATTTGTACTACATAATGGCGTATTTGCTTCCAAACTTAGCTCGTGGAAATTATCTAGACGAAAGAGGCGTTGATCGTCGTGATGATAATGCTACTATTAGTAAATAAGCACTTAGGAGGAAACTTGCGAAATTTCTTTTTTATTATTCTACTATTGGTCACTTCATTTGCAATGTCTGAATCTATCGATCCATTTTGGGATATGTTTGATTCCCGAATTTCACAGGCGGATAGAATCAAAAGTAAAATAGGAGACTGCACTTATACTGACGACACAGCAGTTCGCACAGTTGTAACATCTGATTGCGGCGATCCGAATACAAAGTCGATCTGTCATGTGGTTGCGAAATGTACAAAATCTGAAAACGTTCAAGGAAGCTGTTTCGTGAGGGATCTTTGTCCCGCTAATCCAATCGACTGTCTTGCAAAAAGGGACATAGTTATAATTAAAGCAGGGAAAGATGCAGTTGCTAGTCCTGGCGTGGTATCTAGCTCTGAAGCGAAGAGCACCAAATGAAAAACATACTGACGGTATTCATACTTTTCTCAAGTACCATAGCTTTTGCTGGGTTAGATTTTGTTGTCATGCCAGTTAAGCTTATATCTAAAAGCGGAAATAAGGTTATTATTGAACTTCATGGTAAGCGCTTAAAAATTGATGCTAAAAGAATCCAGAGTCTGAATAAACAAAGCGATGGAACCACGGTTGAAGCCAAACTACTTCCGGAAGAAATTGAAATTTCACAAGATATAAAAAAGCACTGAGTTATGTATATGAGCAGCCTTATAAGGTGGATGCCATCGGGTCGAGCCCAGCTGCCCATGCTGTTTTTCCAAATGAAATCTTAAATTCTAGGGCCTGCGTATCCGTGGGCTAGACCACTTCATTTAATTATTACATCAGTAGCGGCATCTTATTTAGTATAAAGAATAAGTTCATTTGGTAATTGCAATTTTCCAGGAAGGATTTTTCGCAATGAAATATTTAATTTTACTTGCCCTGCCAATAATCGGTTGCACTGCGCCCAGAATTCCAACCGCTATTCAAAACCCAGATCGGCCGGTGATTATTTTTGTGCCGGGATTTTATGGCACGGCTTTGGCTGAGGTAAAAACTGGGAAACGAAGATTTTTGACTGCCAGCGAAGCTTTGTTTGGAACAACACCCGTTGGGATCAATGATCCTGGTTACGCACTTCCAGGCGGTGTGGATTTGCGCATCGATGGAATTTTATCTGAGATTCGCATTGTCCCCGGAATTTATTCGTTGGATATTTATGGATCGGCTTATAAATTTTTGAAAAAAGAATTTTCTGCTCAAAACGAAGTGATTGTGTATCCCTATGATTGGCGCCAAGACGTCCATCATGCTGTCGAAGGATTGGGCACACTGATTGATGATTTAAAAAAAGCTGGCGTAAAAAAAATCGCCCTTGTCGGTCACAGCATGGGCGGATTAGTCACAAGTTATTATTTAAGATACGGAGTGCAAAATTACGAAAGCGCAGTGGAAACCTGGGCCGGTGCTGAAAATATCGATACCGTGGTACTGGCAGGCACACCTTATCGCGGTGCAACCATTTCTTTTTTAAATTTACAAAACGGCACGGCCCTTGGCACAGCAAAAGCTCCGTTGTCGTCGCTGTCCTTGGGAACAATGCCTGCAATGTATGAACTGATGCCAGCGCCAGAAACGGATTTTTTATTTGCTGCGAAGGAAATGTCCCCGGGGGCTACAATTTACGATGTGCAAAATTGGAAAAAAAACAATTGGGGGTTTTTTCAGGACAAGACAGCGTCCCCAACAGTTCGCGAATACCGGCAACAGTTTTTACAGCGCACGCTTGTTCGTGCGAATCAGTTTAAAATGTTAATGACGCGGAAATCAACGGCAGGAGTTTTATCTGCACGCAAAAAAATGCTGTATTTTTCTGGAAAAAATTTCGCAACCCCAGGTCGGGCCGTATGGAGCCAATCGAGTTTTTCTGAAAGCGGTAAGTGGACGGCAAAATCCGAAGAAGGCGATTCCTCGGTTTCATTTCGTTCGGCTGTTTTACCAACAGCCATCAGCGATCACTATGAAGTCGAAAATGTTTCTTCGGATGCTCGGCACGATCAGATGTATGCGGACAATAAATTGCAAGAACGCACCATCAAATTTTTGCACGAGCGCGGATTTTAGAAATCTACTTAAAATAAACCCGTTTCAACTCGTCGAAATGCCTTTGCTGCAGTTTGCCTCGGCGTGAACACATTAAATTGGTTACATCCAACTGATAAGAAACCATTGCAGCCAATTCTTCGTCGTAGAATTCGTGGTAACAATCTGGAAAGCCCAACACATGGCCAAATTCATGACGAATGGTCCAGCGCACATCATATTCTGACAGCGGAGCATTCGCATCCATAGTGATCGTAGATCCTGCAATGTCATCAACATGCGGAACAACGCCGGCCTGGAATACCATATGAGTTGTCGTGGGTGATTCGGTGTCGACAAAATTTAAAATCAGCTGCCAGCCTTTCCACTTCCATTCTTCTTGAATATTGACGGTCAGAAAATCTTGGATCACAGCATTTTTTGGGTTGGTAAATGGAATCGACAAAACATTTGGATTTTCAGCTGTCCAAGTTGTATCGGTGCGGGATTTTGGGATATTAAAAAAAGCGTCGTAAACTTCTTTTCCATTGGCAAGGTAAGTGTCTTTCATCTGCACCAATTGTTTGGCGGCCAGGGCATCAGAAAATTTTTGCTGGCAATCAAAACGTTCCAACTGTGCATTCATGCAGACCATAACCAACGCTTTGCGATAACGATCTTGCGCGGCTGGGGTTTGTTTTTCATAATCATTTAAAACATCGTTTACTTTTTCAGTTCCACTTAGAATTAAATAACCGCGCACATCATTTTTTGCGCCTTCGGCCATTTCAAACAAATAAGGTTTATACAATTTATATCGAGCCATCAGCTGATATGCTGAATCCACTTGCGCCAACCATTCGATGGCCATGCGATCGGAAACGGGCAGGCTGGTTGGCAATTCGCCCGTGCCGAAAACGACATCCTTCAAAACTTGCGGCAAAAGACTTTCGACAATTTCCCATTTTTGTTTGCAAATTTCAAAGTTGTAAATTCTTGGCGTCCAAACGGGACTTCCATTTTGTGTGGCTTCGCTGCTTAAAGATACTTGCTGATCGGATTTACGGTTTTGGTTGATTAAATCAATCCAGTCCAAGTTGCGTTTCCCGATTGCCAAAAATTTCGCAATTGCTAAATCTTCTGCATCGGGTTCAACAGTTAAACTTTGCACGCGTGCCTTGGAAAGTAATGCGCGGAATTCGCGGCCGGTCATATCGGGATCCAAGTGCGGAACCTTCGCCTGCACGATGAAACTACTTACAAGAACACCTATGAATAACCAATTTTTTGCCATGATTGCCCCCTCGGACTGACGGGGCAAAGTAAAACACAGGATTTCCTTGTTGGGAAATACTTTCAACGCAGACCAATTTAGTTTATACCCAACATAATGAAAAACCTAATCACCGAGCAATTCCTAAGCCTTCAAGGAGAAGGACGTTCGATAGGAAAACCCGCTTATTTTATTCGTTTTGCAGGATGCAATTTGTGGTGCCGGTGGTGTGACAGCATGCATTCGGTCGACCCCCAATTGTATCTGGGAAAAACGGGACCTATCGATTGTGAAAAAATACCTGACCATTGCAATTTAATAATCCTAACTGGTGGCGAACCCACCCTGTTTGACCTATCTGAAGTTCGATCGCGATTGTTGGTGGGAAATCCCAAGCGCATTTTTGAAGTGGAAAGCAATGCCACAATTTTTCCGGAAAACATTGTGGATAACTTTGTGTGGAACCTGTCGCCAAAGCTGAAGTCTTCAGAACAAAAAAACGAAATTTTAGAAAAATCTCGTTTACAGAAAATTTCTGTTTGGGCAGAATATGCGAAGAATCGTGATAATGTCAGTTTCAAATTTGTGCTGACGGATCCAAATGATTTGCAAGAAGTCGAACAGCTGATCAAAGAAAATCAAATCTTGCCGAATATGGTTTATTTAATGGCCGAAGGCCAGTCGCGCGAAAGCCAGCAATTGCAAAAGGTCGAATGGATAATCGAAGCCTGCAAAAATAAGGGATTTAATTTTAGTCCGCGTTTGCATATTTTATTCTGGGGCGACCAACGCGGCGTTTAGTTCAGCGACGAGTTTAAGTCGATCAACTCGTCGCTGAAGTCCTATTTAAACTTCACCTTTTTTGGAAAATAAAAATTTTTCGAAAGATTTATTGGCATTAAGGCGTCTGAAATGAACTCTTTTTTTAGAATTAAGTTTTAGAATTCTTTCTGCGGTTCTTAAACATTCCTTGATGGAAGTGTAAAAATTCGGTCCACTTCTTTTGACCACTGTCTTGTGGGCATTGTTGCCCGGACTTAAGATCACTTCGCAATCAAACACCGATTGGTTGTTATTATCGGTGTGTCTGCGAACACCGCAAATCACACTTGCGATGAATTCCTTGCTGCGTTCAAATTTTCCCAAAGATTTTTCGGTCGCGTCCTCGACAAAATTTCGAATGTGTTCGAAACCTTCGAAATTTTTAAAAATGATGTTTGTTTTCATAAAAACTCCTTTCGTTGGTAACCCTATTATCTTCCTAAGGCGCCTTCTTAAAAACAGAAAAATTGTGGAGATTTGTTCAACTTTTGCCATCTGTCACATCACAACCAATAAATGACTTCGGTCTTACATAATATTTTTTTTTGGACTAACTTAAGTCCATGTCTGAATCATTATTAGAATCAAAGTTGTTGGAAAATTATTTAAACACGACCTGCGCACGCGAAAATGAAGTGCAGAAAAACTTACGTTTAGAAACGGAGAAATTACCACAAGCGGGTATGCGCACGACAGCCGATCAGGCTGCATTTTTGGCAACGATGATCAAAGTAACTGGCGCCAAACGTGTGATCGAAATCGGAACCTTTACGGGTTACAGTGCTTTGGCCATGGCACAAGCACTGCCGGATGATGGAGTTTTATTTGCATTGGACAGCAGCGAGCAATGGACCAGTGTTGGCAAAAAATTTTGGCAACAGGCCGGTGTTGATAAAAAAATTAATTTAATTTTGCAACCGGCCTTGAAGACCCTGCCGCAATTAATTGAAAAAGAAGGCGCCGGGTCATTCGATTTTATTTTTATCGATGCGGATAAAAAAAATTACATTCATTATTATCCACTTTGTTTAAAACTATTAAAACCTGGTGGCGTCGTTTTATTTGAAAATATGTTGTGGTCTGGAAAAGTTGCTGATCCTGCTGAACAAGATGACTTCACTGTGGCACTGCGCGATTGCAATACTCATATTCTTTCCGATCACAGCGTCGATTCTTGTATGATTTCCATCGGGGATGGAATTTTGTTGGCGCGAAAAAAATAAATTATTTGCTAAGCCCTTTGATCGAGTCATTCAAAAAATGCCTAGCCCGCCCCTGGTGCATTTTTAAGGCATCTTCGGGCCTGTAATAAAAATTCGTAATTCCCGTAGCAATCAGCCGTTCTTTTTGTGCCAATAGCAGGACTTGGCCTTCTTTGATATAGGCTTTGACCTGTGAATTCAAAGGCAAATAAATAAATAAATCAAAATCGATTGGAGCATCAGCCAAAACGGAAGCTATTGATAAGCTGTAAAACTTTTTTTCCTTATTGACGATGTGACCAGTAGAGGGATTTCCAGTCGAAAAAAAACTGAATGCAAGTTCTTGGCCACCATGAACCGAAACATTGTGGAAATCACTTTGTTGTTTAATCCAGTCCTGAAATTCAATATTTTCATAATCCAGTTTCAAAGTTGTTGGACCCGACAAAGACATGGGCTGTTTGCCTTGAAATGAATCCAAAATCACATTTTTGGCCCCGTCGATCAGCATTTGTGGAATTTTATCAATCTGATCGGCGGCAATAACTAAGTAACCAGAAAACTCTTCGCTTTCAATCGCGATGCATTTTAACTTTGGTTGTTCGGGCAGCTTAACTGCGATTGATGTTTGATCTACATCTGCAGATTGAGCC
>JBBQHD010000113.1:0-8614 GCA_038323665.1 Bdellovibrionales bacterium | reverse complement strand
GGCAGAAATCCGTTCTGGTTAAAGCAACAACTCGAGCTGAAGCTTAAAGAATTTTTTAAACTTGTCGAAAAGAAGAATGCGACCTCGAGAGTTGCTTCCTAAAAACCTACGAAAGTGCCTTTTTACTGTGATTCAATACGAAAAAGTGTAATCCCGCCATTCCCGCCTCAAAATGAGATTTTTTGCCAAGGCCTTTAGGTCCTAGACTATATGCCGATAGGAAATCATTGAGGGAGATGTGCCTATGAAAAATCTTACTAAGATGGTTCGCCGTATGAAGTCCAACAAGGGTCAGGGGATGGTTGAATACATTCTGATCTTGATCGTGGTTGTTGCCATTGTGATGGCTGCCAAAAAACCTTTGATGGATTTTGTGCAAAACGATTTGATGGGTAGATTAACTGGCGCTGCAGGACAGATCCAGTAATTCGTGGCTATCAAATAAATGACAATCGAAGCTATTTTACTTTTTGTCGTGGTGTTTCTGGTAGGCATCAAAGCCTTTGTCAGCGCACCACAAAAAGCATTTACCGAATCTGGGCCGAAACTCGCCGCCCGGGTCGAAAAGCATTTGGTCACTGGCCGCGGGTTTTCACAGAAACGTGGTCTGGTATGGAAAGCCGAAAGACAGTAAACAAATTCCTCATTCAAAAATTTAATTTAAACTCGCGCGGTCAGGTCCTTATCGAAACTATGCTTTTGACCGTAGTCCTTATCGGAGTCTTCTTCGCAATTTCGCAATCCCTCAAAGAAAGCCGTGTGGTCCAGAAGATTGTTTCTGAACCCTGGGACAAGGTCTCTGGACTTGCTGAATCGGGCGTTTATTCCGATCCACAACGAGGGGGAAAACACCCCAACAGTTACGAGCGTTTTATGACGCCGGAAAATTGAGGATGAAAAAAACTAGGGCAACCCGCAGCGCGGGATTTACTTCAGTCGATTTTTTATTTTCCATGGTTTTGGGAAGCGGACTGGTTTTGCTTTTAGTCGCACTGACTTCGACCTTGTCCATTATTCAAGTTGCGCAGTATATGGCGTTTTCAACTGCACGCGCCCACGCGGCTGGACATGAAACTTTGGCTCAGCAAAAAGATTTGGGCACACAGAAATTTAAATCCTTTTTTGATCGATCTAAAAATCCCGTTTTGTCCAATTTGCTTTCCAACGAATGGTTTAAAATTGATTCCAATAGTTTGGATCTGCGCAGTGGTGCTGATGGCAAAGATTTTAATGCCGAATACGGTGTCGATGAATCAAAAAAAGCTTTGCCCAATATCGGAGTGCGATTTCAAATCTCTGCACCTGTTTTGGAATTTAAAATTCCCTTTGTTGGCTCAACTGCCCGCGACCAAGGTTATAAAAGTTTTATCACTGGATTTATTTTTCGCGAACCTTCTTCCGAAGAATGCCGTCTGCAAATGAAAGCTCGCTATGATGCAATCATTCGTTTGGATTCACGCTTTGGACGGATTGCTACTGAGAGTGATGTGAAGCCTAGTTCATATATGCCTATGGAGGACAACGGTTGTTAACTTATTGGCACGCAGTTTTTTTGAACCTTCCGAGCCGCGGCTGCAAAACCGCTCAGACATGCGTTTGGCATGCGTTTGCTATTTTCGAGCGATTACGCTCGAGCAAACACATGCCAAGCCGAACTCGGGTTTTGCAACCGCGGCTCGAAAGGCTCAAAAAAATACCCACCAGTCGGTTTACATTCCTAAGCACGAACCGTCGTTCTCTTGGGAACAAAGGGTTGGCGGCTATTGAGATTATTCCGGTTATTATTGTTATTGCTTTGATTGCTAATTTTTCGCTTGGGTTTTTTGGAATTATTCAGACTGGGATTCTGACTCAGATTGCTGCTCGTAATTATACTTATGAAACTTTTCGGCATCGCACTAATTTGCTTTATTTCCATGATGTTCGCGATGGCAATGGGGCGCTGTCTTTTGAAAAATTTGGCTTTCGCCTGCATGGCATTGCTTCGGATAAACGCGAAGGATCTGATAGGGCTCCGGTTGCGACCATTCGTCGCCTTAGTTTCGGTAAGGAAATTGAGGCTGCTGGCACTGCTGGTGAACGCAATGCGGTTGGGTCTTTGGAATCAGGAATTTTTACGATCAAAGAAAAAGTGCGCAACGAGAATATTGCCGTATCGCCAGTTTGGATTCGACCTGTTTATGGAATTTGTTTGAACTCGAAGTGTGAACCGGCTCAGTAATTTTTTGGGGGAAGTATGGGTAACGAGACTAGAAATTTATACATCGCAGTGGGCGCAGGTTTATTTGCGGTGTTTTTGCTTTACAGTTATTCACAAGAAAAAAAAGCTGAATACGATAAAAAATACGGCACAACCAAACGCGTGATCGTGGCCCGACAAGACATCGCAGAAATGCAAACCGTTTACGACACCATGGTCGAAGCTGTGGAAAAACCTGCGGACTTTATCGAACCCGACGCCACTGTTACCATCGAAGAAGTGGTCGGAAATGTGGCGGCAATTCCAATTCGCAAAGGCCAACAGATTGTTAAAAATAAATTATTAACTCCGGGTCCTGATACCGGTATTGCTTTGCAAGTTACTCCGACAAAACGTGCTGTAACTATTCCCGTGGACGAAGTTCGCGCCAATGCCAAATTAATTCGACCCGGTGATCGCGTCGATATTATTTCCGCTGTTGATATTGGCCGCGGGGTAAACCAAGAACGCAAAGCCATTATTCTTATGCAAGACGTTCCGGTGCTTGCGACCGGTGTCTCAATAGTAAACAACATTCCACGCGTATTCGAATTGGACGGAGCTGGAAAACAGATCACACAAACTGCTCTTACAGGTGACACAAAATATTCTACAATAACTATAGAGACAGATCCAAAGCAGGCCCAGGATTTGGTGTATTTACTTTCGACGTCTCCGGGAAATTTGTTTTTTGTTTTAAGAAATCCGAACGACCGCAACTCGCCCAGGATACCGGCATCTTCGGCAAGTTCGATCGCAGGAGTCGCAGTTGAAAGTCCGCAAGTTCAACAACAACCTGCAGCCGTTGCAGCGCCCATTCAAAAGGTGCAGCCACGATTGCCAAGTTCACCGCGGCCCAAAGGATTTAAGAATTTGTAGTTCTGGTTTTTGAGGGGGAATTATGAGGTTTATACCTCTGATCTTAACATTCACAATTTCTAGTTTAATTTCAGGGCACAGCTTTGCCGTGGATTTGGAAGATGAACAGATCATCGCCGGCGGCGAGCAAAGAATTATTTTAACCTTGGGTCTGGAACAAGATGTCAGTCTGCCCAACCTACCCAAGGATGTGGATTTCAAAGGCGATTTCAAAAATATTGTTTCCGCATCTTATTCCCGCGATACCAAAGTTTTACGTTTGCGACCCAAGGCCGAAGGTTTTGCAGTTATCACCATTCACGACAAAAAAAATGGCAAACGACTGGCTGAATACCGCATCGATGTTAAGAAAAATCGTCTGGACAAAGTTGCCATCGAAATGAAATCCCTTTTGGGGGATATCGAAGGCATTACGATCAAAGTGATCAACAATCGAATTGTCGTCGACGGACAAGTGCTGTTGCCAAAAGAAATGGGACGCATTTACAACGTGATTCGACAGTTTGGCGATCAAGCCTCGTCATTGGTTACCTTAAGTCCCTTGGCACAAAGAAAAATTGCTGAATTTATTGCTCGTGATATCAACAATCCAGAAATCGATGTGCAAGCCATCAATGAAAAAATCATTTTGCGCGGCTATGCCAACGACGAAGAAGAAAAAGTGCGCGCAGAAATTATTGCCAAAACTTATTTACCCGATCTTGTCACCGATGCATCTGAAGGCGACAATGGAATTATCAAAAAGCGAAAACCCGCCAATGATGGTGTGATTAATCTTATTCAGATCAAAGCTGCACCACAGGCCCCACCTGAAAAAATGATTCAATTGGTTTTGCATTTTGTTGAATTGAACAAAGACTATTCTAAATCATTTAAATTTCAATTTACTCCGACTTTGGATGATAAAAGCGGCCTGCAATTCACGGCCGGAAACAGCGCCAGCGGCGGATTTATCAGTCAGATCACTGGAACTGTATCCAATTTATTGCCCAAGTTAAATTGGGCAAAAAGTCATGGTCATGCGCGGATCTTAGAAAGCACAAGTTTAATTGTGGAAAATAATAAATCCGGAACCTTAAACCAATTTACGGAATTCCCAGTTAAAATTGCTGGAACCAACGGTGGCCCAGGAACTTTACAAAGTGTAAAAGTTGGTTTGCAGTCCACCATCAAGCCACAACTGTCCGGGGAAAAATCCGGCAGCGTGAAAATGGATATGAAATTTAAAATCAGCAACGTCGTCGGCATCAGCGACGGGGTTCCCGTGACCGCCAACGACGAAGTCGAAACCGTAATCACTGTGCGCGATCGTCAAAGTGCTGCTGTTGGTGGTTTAATCAAGAATTCTTCGACCACAGGATTTAATCCGCCCAACGGAGTCGAAAATCCAATTATCAGTTTGTATGCATCGAAAGAATTTAAACGCCAGCAAAGTCAATTTGTGGTGTTCGTAACACCAATCGTGAAAACCTCGGCATCTGCAGGTTCAGAACAGGTTAAGAAAAAATTTAGGTTGAACAATTAATTTATGACAGACTATGAAGCAGTAAAAAAATATTTTAAAGAAATTGTTGTTCAGCCCGGCGAAGCTATGCTGGTCTGTTTGGATGACAATCTAAATTTTGTTAAATCAGAAAAACGCACAGATCTGTATGAATTTGCTGATTTAATTGATCAATATAAATTTCAATTTGAAAACTGCATTTACATTGATCGCATCCGTTACAATACTTTTTTTTATAATGGAAATGACTTTGAAAGAGAAATTAGCTTAATAGACGGATTGACTACACATTTTGGGCCCAATCCCAAAGGTCCCATAGACCTTAATGCGTTAAAAAAAGATCTAGCCGACTTAAAAAAAGGCCTAATCACTATGGATGAAGAGACTTGCAAGTATCCCTGTTAATTCCTTCCCCCAAATTAATCCATCTTCAGATTTAAAATTATTGATCTGTTTTGCTGAGCCGAGCGCGCATCGATTTTCCCGACCATCCGGCGCAGAACAAAAATCCAAGCGACCCAAATAAATCCGTGAGCAATCCAACGCGGAACCACCGGCGCCTCGTAGGAAATCAGGTCCCAGCGAATGCACGTAGCATAAGACAGCGGCCCCGCAAAAAAAGCCGCAAAACAAATCCAGCGCTTGAATAAAGCCGTGCGAAAGGACCAGCGCAAAGTTGCTGCGAAATACAGCCAAACCATTGGGATCCAAACGGGAAACCCACCGGTAAATTCGAATAAACCAAGGCGTGAAAATAAATAATCCCCAAGCGAACCCAGAACAGTGACCACCACTAACAGAGGAATTTCCTTGTCCAGCGAACGGCGCGCAACCCAGCCCAAATGCACAGCTAAAAAAACAATTGCCATTGCCCACAACAAAACTTGCTGTTGCCGAGACGCCGCCCAAACCGTCCCCCACCAAACCAGATAGAACATCACTAAATTGAAAATATCTTTTGCCTGCATGACAAATGATTAGAATCTTGATTAACATGGGAATCAAACCAATTTTTCCAAAAAGGAATGTGACAATGGCACAAAAAATCATCGTAAAAAATCCTGTGGTCGAACTTGATGGCGACGAAATGACTCGCATTATATGGGCCTTTATTAAACAAAAATTAATTTTACCTTACTTGGAATTGCCGATCGAATATTACGATTTGGGAATGGAAAATCGTGACAAGACCGATGACAAAGTCACCGTCGATTGCGCCGATGCTATTAAAAAATACAATGTCGGAATTAAATGCGCCACCATCACTCCTGACGAAGCTCGCGTCGAAGAATTTAAACTGAAGCAAATGTGGAAATCCCCCAATGGCACCATCCGAAATATTTTAGACGGCACCGTTTTCCGCGAACCCATTATCATCAAAAATATTCCCCGCCTGATTCCCCATTGGACCAAACCTGTGACCATTGGTCGACACGCATTTGGTGATCAATACAAGGCCACTGATTTTGTCGTCGACGGGCCAGGAAAACTGACCATGACTTTTGAAAGTGCTAAAGGCGAAAAAAAATCCTACGATATTTTTAATTTCAAAGGCCCAGGCGTTGCTATGGGAATGTATAATACCGATGAATCCATCACCGGTTTTGCCAAATCTTGTTTTAATTTGGCTGTGCAGAAAAAAGAAAATCTTTATCTGTCGACCAAAAATACTATTTTGAAAAAATATGATGGCAGATTCAAAGATATTTTTGAAAATCTATATCAAAAAGAATTTAAATCTTTGTTCGAACAAAATAAAATCACTTACGAACATCGTTTGATCGACGACATGGTTGCCTTTATGATTAAATCCAGTGGCGGATTTGTTTGGGCCTGCAAAAATTATGATGGCGATGTTCAGTCCGACATTTTGGCTCAGGGTTATGGCTCACTGGGTTTGATGACTTCGGTTTTGATTACTCCAGATGGAAAGACGATCGAAGCCGAGGCTGCCCACGGCACGGTGACTCGTCACTATCGCCAGCACCAAAAAGGCCAACCCACTTCGACCAATCCGATTGCTTCGATTTTTGCTTGGACCCGGGGTTTGCAACACCGCGGGAAATTGGATGGCAACGAAGCCCTGGTGAAGTTTTCTCACACCCTGGAAAAAGTCTGCATTGAAACGGTCGAAAGTGGAAAGATGACGAAGGATCTTGCCATCTGCATTCATGGCGACAAGGTGACTGCTGACAAATACTTGAATACAGAGCCATTTTTAGAAGCGATCGCAGCGAACTTAGAACGGGCTCTTGCTTAAAACCCAGCGATTCGGTAGCACAAAAGTGCCGGGTCCCTCCGGTCGTATTTTGAAAAAACCCCGCCAGGACCGGAAGGTAGCAACGGTATTTCGGGATTGAGTCGAGAGGGGTGCCTGGCATTTACTTCCACAGAGGTTTGTTTGGCCTATCAAGTTATCGCAAGAAAATGGCGACCACAAAGATTCGAAGATCTGGTGGGCCAAAATCATATTTCGCAAACCTTGATGAATTCCATTCAAACGGGACGCATTCATCACGCCTTTTTATTTACCGGCCCACGCGGAACTGGAAAAACTTCCACGGCCAGAATTTTTGCCAAAACTTTGTGTTGCCCTAATCGCGAAAAATTCAACGGCCCTTGTAATGAATGTTCAATCTGCCAAGACATCACCACTAGTCGCAGTTTAGATGTGATGGAACTGGACGCGGCCTCGAACAACAGTGTCGAAGATATTCGCCAATTATTAGACGGGGTGATGAGCTCGCCATCCCAAGGTAAATACAAAATTTATATTGTGGACGAAGTGCATATGCTGTCCACCAGTGCGTTCAATGCCTTGCTGAAAACTTTGGAAGAACCACCGGCCCATGTGATTTTTATTTTAGCCACCACCGAAGTTGCAAAAATTCCTGAAACTATTTTATCGCGTTGTTTGCGTTTTGATTTCCGTAGAATTGCTACGCGGGAAATTGTCGAACGATTGAAGTTTATTTGCGCCGCAGAAAAAATCGCAATTGATGAAGAATCTTTGTGGCTGATCGCAAGACAAAGCGATGGATCTTTGCGCGACAGTCAAAGTTTGCTGGATCAAATCGTCAGCTTTGGCCACAGCCCGATCACAGCCCTTACCGTGAATGAAACTTTGGGTTTAACCGATCGAAATTTATTGTTTCAAATTTTGGCAGCACTGACAGATCGAAACGCTGAACAAGTTTTAGCTTCATTTGCAAAGATCGCGGAATCCGGTTTTGAGCCCCGCCTGTTTGCCCAAGATCTTTTGGAAATGATTCGACATTTGATCGTCAGTAAACTTTCCCCCAGCAATATTGCGATCCTGATTGATCTGCCCGAAATGGAATTGCAAATTCTGGCGCAGATGGCGCAAAAACAAACGGAGGAAGAACTGCAGTTTCTGTTTGATCTGATGTTGAAAGGTGCTGCTGATATTCACTATTCGACTCAACCTAGAATGGTGCTGGAAGTAATTTTACTGCGGCTGGCCCGCGCTCCGCGATTGACTGCGATTGCGAATCTTTTGCAGAAATCTGCGGTCGTAACAACTGCTGCGACAAATTCCGCAGCGCCACAAGTTGCGGCTGCTCCACAAGTTGGGGCTGCTCCACAAGTTGCGGCTACGCCACATGTTGCGGCTACGCCGAGAGTCGTTCAACAATTTGCGCAGTCTCCGGTCAACAATCCCTTTCGCACAGCCACGGCCCCCGCTCCTTCTGCGCCGCGCCCGCCCGCCGCAGCAAGTCCCGAGGGGCGCTGGATTCAGTTCGTGCAGTTTGTAAAAAAAGACAGCTCGCTGCTGGGAGCAAAACTGGAAAATATCATTTTTAAAAAACTAGATGATAAAAAAATTGTGATTTCTGCACCCGATAAAATGAAATTCCTGAAAGAACAACTGACCAGTTCACAGGTGCGCGGTTTTCTTGATTCCTTTTGGGGGGCTGGTTATGCTTTCACTTTCACCGAAGCTGCATCCACAGACTTAAGTGCTCGCGGAA
>JBBQHD010000112.1:0-8648 GCA_038323665.1 Bdellovibrionales bacterium | reverse complement strand
GTGAATGGATAAAGAAGCATCATGCTAAATAGTCAGGATTTTATAATCTAAAAAATCTCTTTCCTACTAAACCCCAAGAAATAAAAAGAAATCTAATGTAAACCAGAAAAACCGAAAAATGGTAAAGGCCGCCCTTAGGCGGTCGAGCACCGGGGCCTTGTGGTTTCACGGTAATTTATGGATCGAGACTTAAAAGTTTAACTCCGTTAATCACCATGCTTATTTCACAACACCAACCCGATAAGTTGTCTTACGTTTTACACCCGCTGGTCAGCTCAAGTTCTGTTTACAAAAGTTTGGACTAGTAACCATTGACTTGCGCGGGCCCATAATCCGACAATTTAATTCAACTAGGAGATGTATTCTGATGAAAAAAACCACAGTCGTTTTAAGTGCTTTTGCTTTGTTATCAGTTCTATTTGGATGTGCTTTCCCAAAGAAAAATACAAATTTTGTCGAATATGAAAGTGGAAAGAATTTGCAACTCGAACCCACACGCCCTGAAAATATTAAATTAATTCGCGAACAACTTCCACAAGGCCTGACGTTTAAGAACAACGTCCTAGAGGTGGAGCCGGGTTTTGAAAAGAAGATCGTACTTCTGGGTCGTATTTCGACGCAGTTGGAAAAAGGAACTGCAGGATTCAATAGACCAGTACACCAATTGAATGGGTACTTTAAAGATCCAGATGATTTAACTGGCGTGGACAAATATTGTCAGTATAACGTTTTAAACGTTTTGCCATTTCCTTTCCTTAATTACCTAAATCCACTTATATGGCCATGCTTCTTCGCGGAATCGTATCTCTCTGAAGATTCAAAAGATATCAAATACCGCGAAGATTTACTGGTGAAGGAAATTCGCAAAACTGCCGCCAATAAAGGCGCTAATATGGTTGTAGCTTTTTCCATTGGGGGCATTGCACTTGTTAATGGAAATGGAGCAGCACTTGCCAATCAATCAGCTTGGTCAGCCAACGGCTATGCAGTTTATTACAAATAGTCTCTAGGAAACTAAAGGCTATTAAATAGGAAAAATATCGATCGTCGAACTTTTAGTCGGTATTTGTATTAATTGACTGTTGGAAAACTAACATTGGAAGCAATCCCTAAAATCCGTTATTTTCAGTGTGTATGAAAAAAAATTTAGTATTTTTTGTAATTCTATCGCTACAAGCTGCTTTTGTCTTCGCGCAAACCACGAAGGACGATAAAAGATCCGTTCGAACATTAACTGCCGAAGAAGTTTTTGAAGATGAAAAAATTGTATCCGAACTAGCAAAAATACTTTCCAGTCATGCTGTCGTGCTTGATCGGCCATTGGTTGTTTTCCGCTATGAAAATTTATCTAAGCCCACCACCATTAACCCAAACTCTATGCAAGAAGTTAAAGCTTCAATAGCCGCCCGAACAGCTCTGTTTTTAAATCCCCTTGCAGAACGTTCTCATTATGTCGTCGGCCACGGGATCTATACTGCCAGTGATCCAGTTGTTAGCCGAAAAGTTTATGGTGGCGAACAGCCGGCTCTCTATGTTTTCAAAATAAAAAGTGGCAGCATCATTTTTGATTATTCTAGCTTTGCTGATTGGGCAAAAACGGAACGACTTGCGCAATCCAGTGGGTGTAAACCCTTAGGCATTCTTTCTCTGGGCACTTGGTCAGAAAGCACAGAGTTTCGCTGTCGAAATAATTTCATCGAAGCTTTTAAAAAATTAAAAATATCTGGAATTTTATATGGATGGGAACTAGCAAGCAATGCTCTTGCGGGCGCACGCAATGGGCGATTTGATGCATTAAATATTATTTCAGCTGAGGCTATTGATTTTTATCAAAGTGCATTTTATTCGAATGAAAAGAAAATTGAACCTTCTGCAGAATTTTCTTCATTGATTCACAATCTTTATCTTGAGTCCTTAAAAGATCCTTTTTTTCATCGAGAAAAACCTGAATCGCTGAAAATTCCGAGAACTTTGCAAGATTCATCTATTGCACAAAAAAATGATTTCGATCCATGGCTTAAGGAAAATATCTGGCGCTGCGGACAGCGCAGAAAAAATTTGGAGGATATTCCCTACCGGCTGTATTTAGAGAATACCCAGGAATATCATATTGATTCTGTGACAGCCGACCTAATAAGAAGAGCTTATGATGCTAGTGAAGCTGCACGTAAACGCGGTGTATTTGTAATTTTTGATTATATGCAACTTAAGATCGGGCTTGAGCGATTTACGCAAGCTTTTGAAGAAGAGCTTGATCACCGATATTCTCATGAAATGACTGTCTATATTGTTAAATTATTTTTTGGTGCAGATCCTGAAACCCGATCCTGGCCAGAGAATAAAAAAGTTCAGGAGTATTTAAGATTAACCGGAGAAATTTGGCCAGCCTTTGATGAATTCATTGCGAAAAATCCTGAAGCACTTAAAAATAATACAGCCATATTTTTATCTTATGCCGATGAACTTTCAAAAAAATATTTAGGGACCAATAGAACTTTAAAAAATCAAATCAATACTTCTGATATGTTCATTGCATTCAAAAATATACAGCCAAATTTTTTCGCCTTCCAAAATGCGTTCTATAATACCAGTAGAGAGTTTTCCATGGCACTTCCGAAGTCTCTTGCCAAAGATAAAACATATGAAGAGCGAAAAAAACTTTACAATGAAATAATCCAAAAAGATCTTCGCTATTGTATTTCTATTTATGAAAACACTGCTTTAACCAACGAACAAGTTTACGCAAGTCCTTGCGGCGGAATTTATTAATTTATATTAACTGCAGCATAACAAGGCCATTCGGCGCCACATCGACAATGACGACATTATTGGTGCTGCGTGGCTTACAATCCTTCATAGTTTCTTTAATTTACTTCCGCGCCGGCAGTGCTCGCGTTTTATTCGATTTGGCGAAACCTGAACCCATCCACAAACAAAAATTTATATCAAATTATCAGCGAAACATTTCCGTCGGCAATAAATTCAAAACTTCATCCAATTCAGCAACTGCAGTCAGAGCTGCTTTCTCGTCGTAAAAATCACTTGGAGTAATATCCTCAGATCCATAAAAGGAAATTTCTCGATCCAGGCGCATTTTTCTTGGAAATTTCTGAAAGCCTCGGCAAATGGGGGTGAAGTTGCGCGGGTATACCCGTTTTTATTTCCACGGATAAGAAGTATAAACGCTATTTCTAATGGAACCCCCAAGTAACGGGCATCAAGCAGGCTTTGTTTACAACCCTGCTTCCGATAAGTGGTCTTGTGCTTTGCACCTTTTGGCTAGGCTTAGTTCTGTTTCCAATTATGACTATTCGGTTCAAATAAGTGAATGTTCGATACCCATCAAGGTCTAGTTTAAAATTGCTTACAAATTCCGATAAGAAATCATGAAGAAATCAGTTCATTTTTTATTATCTGCTTTATTTTTACTGGGATTTTCCTTTGGTTTTTATACTTTGAAAAATAGTATCTACAGATCAAGCCAAGGTAAAAATGAATTCGCCAGTCAAAGCGAAGCGCTTCCGTACCATGAGCAGAAGCTTTTGAACTATCGCAACCATCATAGAATCACGAGTCGAGCTGTGTTCAATTCGCTTTGTGATGTTACTTTGCAGCCCGATGGGGCCATCGTACGCAGGGCGCAAGAAATCACTTCCTTAATCAAAGCTCGTTTAAGTAAAATTCCTGATCCCAAGGAAGCTCAGTCAAGTAAGATTCCTTACCGTGAACAAGCACTTACTAGAATAGCTGAAGATTTGATTCAAGAATTTGCGTCAAAAGCTAAATTAAAACTAAGTGCTAAATTGCCCGATGCTGCGCGGTCGATGGAACAAGCTGTTATTGCTTTTAATTCGCAAACCCCCCTTAATGCTGTCGATCAATTTTATATTCAAATTAATTTCTCTGAACTAAATTTTCAAATCTTGGATTATAACCAAGAAGAGATCTGCGACGAAAAAGGTTTTCCTGCCTATGAAATAGATCTTGCCACTAATCCTGAGATGAAATCAGGAATTTCACTAGCTGCCTGTGAAGGCCTTAGAACTTTTCAAAAAACTCTGGCGATTTACGAACAGTCAAAACCTAGTTACCTGCCAGCCAAGGATGCTGATAATCCAAACCAATATCCTTACGATTTAAAATTTTTGGCTTTTGAAAAAAGTTACACCGCGCAGTTAAGCAATGAAATTGAAACCCTTCAAAAACTTTTATCAGAAAAAGATTTTAAAAATTTGATAACTCGCATGGTTTATATAGACCAATCAGGTTCCGTGACAAAAGCGAAATATTATGTGCAAATTCCAGAATATAAAAAATATTCTGAAATATATAAAGAATGCACTGGTTTAGATCTGCGCGGGATTTTCACCAAGGGAAATGCGGCCCTTAACCTTAAACGTTTCATCCCAGAAAAAGTAATAACTGCCTTAATAGAGAAAAAAGTTTTTGACCCTGCTCTTATCATGATTGCACGGCCTGGGTATTTCCAGGAATTGATCTTAGACGTATACGAAAAAAAAGGATCCACGGTTAAACCCTCCGAACAGAGTGAAGACCTCGATGAACAAGTTAGCGAGGAAGACAAAAAATCCGAAAAGGAACTTGAACTAGGAAAACAAAAGCGCGTCGAAGAACTTCGAGTAGAATTAGAAGAATTTATGAAAGCAATTTGTGTTCCTAAAAACAAATCTGTTTTTGATCCGCTATTAGATTTTGCTTCTGATAATTTAGATGCAGTACTTTATCATATGCCGGAACTTCGCATAAAATGTTTTGAAGGAATGGGACTGCCTACGGATGAATTAAAACGATCTAGCAGTTCTCAATAAATTTAAATTAGTTTAATTTGCTGCAGAAATGGCACTCGCAATCCAATGGTCAGTGCCATCGACGACCATCATCTGACAGCGGCAGACCGCTGGGCATTTATACAAATGGGGAAATCAGCACATTCTTCGGTGACCATAAGGATTATTTTCGTTGCGTAGGTCGGTCGACAACCCGATAGTCTACAGTTTAAACCTACCACGATTTAGTGGACGCAAAAAAGTGTGATCGGCGAAATAAATTTGCTCACTCGTCATTATTTATCTGGAGCTCCAAAAAATACCTTTGCGGTTCCCCAGCGCTTGGAGCATCGGTTATTTTCAAACCAACCTCTTGAACGATCTGCTTGAACAAGTTGATATTATTAATAATACGCAAAATTCGAATTTTGCCTTTTTTGTGAATCACTTTTTTCAATTGAAATAGGCTACGCTTAATCAGATCAGGCCGCCCTTCCAATCCCATGAAAAAAAAGTTGCAGTAAACTACATCGAAACTTTCGGTCCTATACGGAAGTTTATAAATACTTCCTTCATTAAAAACTCCTTGTTCTGTTTGTTTCAATTCTTCTGTAAAGGAAATATCTATTCCATAAGCTTCAATGCCTAGTCTTCTCAGATCTTTGACAAATTGTCCTTTTCCCGTAGGAGCATCTAAAACTTTTAAACCCCGTAACTTTGCTACATTCAAAAGCCGCTCGGGATAGGTAAAAGGCATTGGAGTCTTACCTTTTCCAGAAAGATCTTCGAGTGAACGATTGGTCTGAATAAATGTAATTTCGGGACCACCACCAACCAAGGTGTGAATTTCATCTGGATAACTCTGATCACCGATTTCACGATGAACCACAATTTCAGAAAATAATTGCGAGCAATAAGCTGCATCTTTTCCCCAACTTTCAAACGGAAGAAAAGTAGGGGTGAATAAAATTATAAAAAATTGAATTCTCAGCATTTTAAAATCTCAATTTGAGGCACAGACAAAAAATGCGAACAGATGTCTAACTGCTGAGCCTCACATACGATTTTAAGCAAGAAAAGCAGACTTCGGAGCTTCATAGAAATATTCAAAGCAAATTGAATGCCAAAATATTTACTGCAGATAATTTTGCGGCAAGTAGTGGGAAATTGTGTGAATGGAACCAAAAAAAAGAATGGTAGAGACCGCCCTAAGGTGGTCGAACACCTGGGACTTGTGATTTCACGAGAACCTGCGGTGCTTTGGAAAAAATGATTTGGAAACAAGGTTGTTGGCACGACTGAGATCTCAAAACGATTCTGTATTACCTCCAGTATTGAAATAGGCTTTATATCGATGGCAATCCCTTGCGAGATAAAATTTTATACAGCTTCAACTATTTAAGATTTTCTTTGAATGTAACTACATTGTAGTGTATATTTGTAGTATGTTTGTGATTTGGGACCCTATAAAGGCCAAGGATAATTTTAAGAAACATCGAATTTCTTTTGAAGAAGCACAAACAGTCTTAGAGTCTGATCGACAACTGATTCTAGAAGACCATGATCATGACGAGCTTCGATTTTTGGCTCTTGGATTTTCGCTGAAATTAAACTTACTTGTTGTTGTCTATTGTTACCGTTTTAAAGACACAATCCGAATTATTTCCGCTCGCAAGGCAACCAAAAAGGAGCAAAAAATTTATGAAGAAAGAATATGATTTTTCAAAGGCTAAAACTCATCGCGGACCAATTGCCAAAAGCAATAAAATCCAAAAAACATTTCGTCTGGACGAAGATGTCTTCAATTGGTTGGTTGCAGAAGGAAAACGAAGAGGGCTTCCCTACCAAACCCTTATGAATTCTCTGTTAAAAAAAATTGCTACCGGCGAACTGTCCTTAGAGGAAAGAATCCTGAAGATTGAAGAGAAATTAAAAAAATCTGGGTGAACCTGAGCAGCCCTAATGTGGTCGAATACCAGGGGCTTGTGATTTCGCGAAAATTTACGGTGCTTTGGAAAAATCAGGCCTTGATATGAAGCGGATGACTATGCAGGATTTTGTTTAATTTTATTCGGCGCCGGTAGTGCTCGCGTTTTATTCGATTTGGCGAAACTAACCCGCAAGCATCCAAACATTGAATTTAATTTCGCCAAAAAAAATCCGCAAGTGAGAGAGGTTGTGCCCGCGGGAAAAGGCGCCAGTGGCGCGTTTTCGTGCGGAGCATGTGCGACCCGAGCGTAGCCGCGTCCCGAGAGACGAAGCACAAAAAACAAAAGCACTACTAAATAAAAAGATGGAAACAAAAAGAAGGAATGGTAGAGGCCGCCCTAAGGTGGTCGAACACCCGGGGCTTGTGGTTTCGCGGGAATTTGCGTTGCTTTGGAAAAAATAACTTGGATATGAGGTTGTTGGCGTAACTGGGATCCATCTTTTCCATTTCAATGCTTGTGTATATACCGTATTTACAGTATACTCTGTATTAGATGACTAGAATTAAGGCGCTTTCGTCCAAACACCTCGTTTATAAAATAAACGAAAATGACCACAGGCCTCCCCATGTCCATATCGAAGGAATGGGCGCCTCGGTACGCATCTACCTACTCTAATTAGAGTTGTTAAAGAAAATCGACTTTTACTTCTAGAAAAATGGGAGGAACTCCATGGCTAAGAAAATTAAAACCGGAAATGTTAATATTCCAGCTGAAAATTTTGAGGATGAAAATATTACTGCTCATATTTCTATTCGCTTGCCGTTAGACCTTGTTAAAGATCTGAAAAGGTTAGCCCTTAATGAAGAATATGAAGGTCGATATCAAGTTTTAATTCGAGACATCTTACGGGAATTTTCAGATAAAAATCGGAATAAAAAGAAGATGACAGCTTAGCATGTTTTTGGCAAAGCCCCTAAGTATCGGGCATCAAGTGGATTGGTTTTCAGGCCCTGTCCCGATAAGTGGTCTTATGCTTTACGCCTTCTGACTAGGCTTAGTTCTGTTTAAATATTTTATTTTGTTCCCCGTTGCAAAATCAATTAATTCTTTAAATAAATTTCTACTTCTTCTCCAGCTTTTTCCGTATAGATGTGCTCTAAATAAAAATCAAAATTGTTAAAAAATTCGCGATCCCCTACGCGTGGCTGAACAATAACATCTAATTTTTCATTAGGAATATTATATGTTGCCAGCATTTCTTCTTTCGCAGGAACATCTCCTTTGGTATTTACGTACGCAAAGTAAATATCATCACCAGTATAAAATCCTGCATCAGTAGTGCATTCGTAACTACGACCTGAAAATACTTTTGAATGTAAAGTTTTTAAATTGATTAAAACAACATCAACTTTTGTTTCTCTTTCCTTCGGATTCCAACGATACTGCTGCATCAATACCTGCGAGCCATCTGGTGAAAATCCGTAAATTCTTCCAAACCAACGTTCTGGTCCTTCAGGATCATGGGCAGGAGAAATAACGGTTTTTATGCCTGAAACTAAATCTCTTAAAACAAGTGCGTAATCATCGAAACCTCTGGTAATTACAAATCGGCCGCTCTGATCCATTTTGCTAGAGCCTACTCTTCTTATGTGGTCATGAAATGTCGTCACATCGCCAGTACCAATATCCAATACTGCTTCATATCCATTTTTATCAATGGCAAAGGCTTTTGAGTTTTTACCCACATACAAAGTCTCGATTGGTTCAAAAAAATCTGCATAGTACTTTTTTTCTCTGCTTGCTAAGTCTAGAACAACAATTTTGTATGTTGGAGCCATCCAACCTATCCCAACAATTTTTGCACCATCCTGAGTGAACTGCACTTGAGGATATAGTCCATCAATCTGTTCATACTTATTACCCAAATCCG
>JBBQHD010000111.1:0-8710 GCA_038323665.1 Bdellovibrionales bacterium | reverse complement strand
GGCCCAGGATATCGGACATGGACCCCAGATAAGGACTGGCCGCAGCGCAGACAAAATTATAAAAACAATAAATAAATATAAGTTGTTTAAAATCAATGCCGGCCTGTTTTGCTTTTAATAATAAAAATACATCACTTGAATTGGCCAAACAAAAAATCGCCCAGACGAATAAATAATATTTAAATGGCCCAGAAAAACTATGCCATTTAATTTGTGAAGCTTTTGCTTTTGAAATAGATGCTTTTGCCGCAGAGCTGGTTTTCTTTTCTGGTTTTTTTTCTTTGATCCACAAAACCAAGATGACGGAAAGAATTCCCGGAATCAGTGCCCAAAAATAAAGATCCCGAAGATTGTTGCCATTTATGGATAAAAAATAAATGGCAATCAGCGGGCCTAAAACTGCGCCGGCTGTATCCATGGCTCGGTGCCAGCCAAAAACTGCGCCTTGGTTTTCATGAGTGACGGAGTCAGACAACATGGCATCGCGAGGCGGCCCGCGCAGTCCTTTGCCAAAACGGTCTAAGGATCTTGCGAAGAAAACATGAATCCAACTGTGCGACAATCCGGTCAAAGGTTTGGCAATGGCTGCCAAAAAATATCCCGCCAAAATAAATGGTTTTCGTTTTTGCATACGATCAGACCAAATGCCGGAATATATTTTTAGCAGACTTGCCACTGCTTCTGCGCTGCCCTCGATCAGTCCAACTGAAGTCATGGATGCGCCAATCACCGTGGTCAGAAAAATCGGTGTGATGGGGTAAAGCATTTCGCCGGCAATGTCGGCAAAAAAGGAAATCAATCCAAGATTGATGACCGTTGAATTAAAAATTTTTCTTTGCGGCGGCTGCAAGCTATGACATTAGGGCTTGGATTAAAAATCCCAATCCTAAAACTCCTAAGAATAGGCCGAACTGCCAAACGGATTTTCGTTTGGCCAAAATAGCAATGGCAGATAGTGCTATGGCAATTTGAAACATGGTCACTGCGCGAGCAAAAATTTCGTGCAGACGCAATTCATGTTCGGACTGATGTTCTAAGGACTCAGCTGTTTCTTTGATGTCGGCTTGTTCTTGCAAATATTCCGCTCGTTTTTCTTTCAACTTTTCTAATTTCGATTCTTCGATTTTTCCTGAGTCCAATCGAGCATCTAGCAAATTCCCTTTGATTCCTTTGGCCTGATAATAGGCCCACTGGTTAGAAGATTTCATTTGCGAAACCAAAGCTTCGTTGATTTTGTGTCCCGCCATCAGCGCAGATATAGCCGCTAAGACTGCAAGCAGTGATGATGACAGGGCTACCCACATGCCCCAGCCTGGACCACCGTGGATAGCCGCATGGTTGATTTCTTCTTGAGACGCTTCGATGGGAACTTCGATTTCACTCATTGTTTTTTTCTCATCTTGAAGTTTTACACCAGTATGGTTCAATACTGCAATGTGGGAAAATTTAAATCATATGGAACTTTCGGTAGCAAATTTAATTATTCGTGCCATAGCAGTTTATTTAAGCGTTCTGTTGTTGCTGCGAATATCTGGCAAACGCCAGATGGGTCAAATGGGTCCAACCGAATTTGTGGCAATTCTTTTAATTAGCAATGCCGTGCAGAACTCTATGAATGGCGGGGACAATTCCTTAACCGGGGGTTTAATTCTGGCCACGGTTTTAATTATTTTAAGCGCACTGATTTCTTATTTAACTTATCGAAGTAAAGTATTTAGTTCGATTTTCGAAGGCACGCCAACTTTACTTGTTCACAAGGGCAAGGCGATTGAAAAAAATCTGCAAAAGGAACGACTAAGCTTGTCCGACTTGCTGATTCTGTTGCGCAAACAAGGGGTGCACGAAATTGGCGAGGTAGGGACTGCAATTTTAGAATCCGATGGGTTTTTAAGTTTGACCAAGCTTTCCGAAGACAAAAAATGATTTCAGTTGATTATTTATTATCCAATCCCCCTTCGAAAAAATCCGATGCCGAGCGCATTGATTGGCTGGTGCGCCTAGTTTCTTGGCTGCGCAGGCCAAGCAGCCGAGAAGAATCGTCCATTGATAAAAATCGTATTTTATCAGTTCGTTTAAAATTTTTGCTAAGCCTTTTGGAAAAAAATCCAGACTGGAAGAAAAACTTTTCGGCAAGTTTGTCGCATTTTTTAACCAATTTATCTGTGGATTCTATTTTTGTTTCCACGGGTGTTTCCGAGCATTCTAGTTTTTTATCTGAACTGGCTTACCGCATACATGAAAGACTTTTGCCCCGTCCGCCCATCGACAAAGATTTATCCTCGTTCATTTTGACCCTGTTCCCTGATTCAAACGATGCACAGCTGGTGGAAGCCATCGGCGAAAATATTTTAGAAGCCTTATTCGCGGTGATTAATCTCGATCAGAAAATTGTGATTGGGCTAAGGAATAAAATCAGTTCGGCCTGTTTTACTTTAAGTTCGCAGATCTTAGAAAGATCTTTGTATTTACGACGAAAAATGGATGTGAAAAACGAAGTTTCCTACTTAACCACCGAAGCACAGCTGCAAAAGGGCATCCATAACTTGTTTCAAATCCAGGAAACGATTTCTATGAAAGACCTGTTTGCCTTAATTGTCGAAGCTGAAAACTTTGTCGATGAATGTGAACTGACTTTTCATAAACGTGGGGTGCAAATTAATTTGGTTTATCAGATTGCCATTCAACGGCAGTTGCTGAATCGTTTGCGCACGATTTTATCCATATTATTTGACCGGACGGATTCACACCAAGATATTCAAGTGTTTATTTCTCAACTGATCACCGACGTGCACAGCAATCATAGTTTGCTGGATTTTTTCAAAATGAATTTTAAATTACTGACCGAAAGGATCATCCAGGGAAATTCCTCGGTCGGCGAACATTATGTCACCACCAACTGGAAAGATTTTCGAAAAATGTTTTTTTCTGCTTTGGGCGGCGGGGGCATTACATCGATTACAGTTTATTTAAAATTTGTTTTCAGCAGTTTGAAATTGGCAGGTTTTGTTAAAGGAGTTTTAGAAAGCTTAAATTATTCAGGTAGTTTTTTATTTTTACAATTCCTGGGATTTACATTGGCTACCAAGCAGCCATCGAATACGGCGCCTTATCTGGCAGCAAAATTTAAAACTTCGATTGCGGATTCTAGACGCGCGATGATTGACGTTTTACGGACGCAATTTATTTCTATGGCTGGAAACCTGTTGTTGGTTTTTCCTATCTGTTATTTTATATCTTTTGGATCCATATATTTTGGACGTTCCATTTTGCCGGCAGAAAAAGCATTGCATATCATTGAATCGACGGATCCCTTGGGGCCTGTGTTTATTTTTGCATGTTTTACGGGCTTATTGATATTTCTTTCTAGTCTGATTGCAGGTTGGTTTGAAAATTGGACTCACTTGCATCAAATTGCGGAACGATTTAGAAAAAATCCTACGTTCAATCGATTGTTAGGTGAAAAATACAGTTTAAAAATTTCCAATTTGCTGGAAAGTAGTTCGAATGTTTTGGCGGCCAATATTTCTTTGGGATTTATTTTAGGATTACTGCCACATTTTTTAAATTTTCTAGGAATCCCTTTGGAAGTCCGTCACGTCACATTGTCAATGGGGTCTTTTGCATCAGCCTTGCCGGTGGTTTTAAGTCAGGGAATCGAGCTGAATCTTTTGCTGCGCTCATTTTTCGCAATATTTTTTGTGGGATTTCTCAATATCGGAGTCAGTTTTTTGCTGGCACTTTTCCTTGCGGCAATTTCTTCGGGATTAAAGAAAAAATTATTTTGGCATCTGACTTTGATCAGTCTTTGGTATGTTTTAACTCATCCTTGGATGCTGTTAGTCCCACAAAGGGACGAGGGCATTTTGCCTCAAAAAGGATTATAACGCCCCACTAGACTTAATGGTCTTTTTCATAAGTACCTAATATTATATGAGAAAATGTTGGCTTGGACATTGCTACATACATTATTAAATGCAATTCGCATCAATCTTAATGAAAGGGTTTTAGAAAATGAAAAACAATTTATTCGCCAAACTATTTGCATTGGCACTTATACCAGCAGTCTTCGCAGGAATGACGGGATGTTCATCTGCGCCGACGAATGCTGTGGCCATCGATAATACATTAGATATCAATGCAGAATTTGCTTCGACCAAAAATGCTTTAGAAGCGCAAAGAAATTCGCAAACTGATGTTCTGTCGCCGGAAAAATTTTCCAACGCAGAAAGAAGCGTGAAAAAAGCTGAAGCTGGATTGAAAGACAAAGATTCATCCAATGATGTCAGAAAAAATTTGCAAGAAGCACGTGCATGGCTTGGTCAAGCATCAGAATTTGCGGCTAAGTCGCGCAATCAGTTGGCTGTTGCAATAGAGTCACGAACTCAGGCTGCTGCAGTCGTGGATGGCCGTGACACAACATTAGGTGCAGCGGACCAACAACTTAGGAATTTAGCCGGCCGTATTGAAGCAGGCAAATCCGTCGAAAGTGAAGACGTATTGAAACTGTCGAATCAGTATGTTGAATCGGAACGCGCTCGTTTAACGCACGCTCAATTGGATCCAATCGAAACACGATTGAATCAGGCGAAAGACTTAAAAGCTAAAAAATTAGCTCCGGTTAGTTATGAAGCTGCCCATAAGGATTTCGAAGCAGCCAAAGAAACTTTGCAAATCAATCCTTTTGATCGCAGTCAATTTTCCGAACGTGTAAAAACTGCGGTATTGTCTTCGACAACTTTATTAGAAGTTGCAAAACAAACGGCAAGAGCCAACAACAAATCAACTGAAGAATTGGTGATTGCAAAATTAAATCGCGACAAAGTAGCCAAAGGAATTGTTGCGCAAAACACTCGATTAAAATCTGAAGTCGGCGATTTGCAAGGTAAAGCCCAAGCAACAGAACTGATGGACAAACTGAAATCACAGTTGCCACAAGACAAAGCTGAAATTTTGATGAACCGTGATGGTCAAGTTGTGATTCGATTAAAAGACTTACAATTTAAAACTAACTCGGCAGATTTAACACCGGCAGCCGCAGTGATTTTATCTGATGTGAAAAGCACGTTGTCTGAAATTCATCCAAAAAGTATGACCATCAATGGCCATACGGATTCAACTGGTTCTGCAAAAGTGAACAAAGCACTGAGCGAATCCAGAGCAAAATCGGTCGCAACTTTCTTACAAAATGATGCTGCGTTGAAATCTGCAGATATCAAATCAGAAGGTTTCGGAGCTGAACAGCCTTTGAAAAATAACAAAACCAAAAGTGGTCGCGCGGAAAACCGCCGTGTGGAAATTACTTTCGAAACTTTATAGTTTTTAACAAGTCGAATTAACTTTCCCAAAGCTGATTGTGAAAACAATCAGCTTTTTTATTTGAGGTAAAAGATGAAACAATTTGAAAGCCTGCAACAGATTTTAAATAAAATTTCAGAAAATTTAGAGGCCATGGGAAAATCAGCCAAGATTGCCCAACAAGCCAGCGCAGATTATTACGACAATAAGTTAGATGGTCATTTAGACGCGGCCTTTAACCAAATCGAAGACCTGGTCAATATTGATTTGCGCAAGCGATTGAAACTCAATTCCAAAGAAAAAAAATTAGCCTGCTTGGCAACGGTGATTATTTTTTCCGGCTACTTACTGCGATTTCCAAAAAGCAAAGTGTCGCGCGGGGTAGTGAAGATGATAGGGCCCTTGTTGTCGTTGGACTTATTGAAGGGTGTTTTGTTCAGTAAAGAGGATAAGAAAGCTGCTGCTGTGGAAAAATCCAAGACCTGAAGTATCTATTGCATTTTTTTTGCAACGCCGCCACAGTCTTTTGCGGATTTAGCGCCATTATATTTTTTCCAGAATGTTACCCCAGAAGTTTTTTGAAAAGTTCCTACGTAATCACTGACGCCCATAATTGGTCCACTGTCTGAATCTTTGAAAAGAATTTCTATATGGCCACTTTTTTTTCCGTCAAAGTATACATTGGGATGAACAGCAATCACTCCGTCTAGCTCAGCTTTTGGCAACGAATTAATATCCTTTGTGAATGGCGCAAACCCACATTTGGTCAATAGCGCTGGAGCATTCTTGGCTTCACTAAAACCTTGGTCATCACCTAAATAGTTACACATAGAGGACGCGATTTTTACGTGCATAAAGCAATGCCCACCTTCGGTTTTTGCTCCAACATCTAGATAGGTATTCGAATCTCGAGTTTTATTTCCAGTAACTGGGTTTACGCGTAATAATTTGTGGGTCGAAAGTCGTTTTGCTTCTGCAATTGCACACGCGGCTTGTTTTTTGACGTCAGTTGTAGTTTGAAAATAATCAAACGCATGGTTTTCAATTTCTTTTCCAGTGCGAACCATCTTCTGAATGGGTGACGCCGAATCGCAATCAGTAGTTTGATTGCCGAGTCGAAGCGGCGTCTGGTTGTCGATTCCACCGGGCTGGACGCGAGTGTTTACTCCGGTTGATATATTAAAAGTACCGGGTTTACTAAGGCCTTGAATTAAGCCGCCGATGGCAGGGGCCGAAGCATTAAACAGATTTTGCTTTGGTCTTGCGGAGGCCGCTGTTCCGGTAGTTCCGTTTAACAGTGCTTCAAGTCGCTGGGTCTCGGCAGGATCAGGGGTAGTTTGCGCCCATAACTGAGCAATAAAAAATGCAGTTAGAATCATAGGTCTATTTTAGCTTTATTCAAAAAAAATTGCATTTATCTAATATAATTTTCTATTGCATATACTTTAAGAGGCTAGTCCAAACAGGACTTTAGTTTTGCTCTTTGGGTTGTTCATTCGATTTTATATTGGTAAATTAATATGGAAAAGGAATTTGCAAAATGCTTTATGGCAGCCAATCCATTTCTTATTACTCTAAAAGCAATACGGTCGTGTGGATGTCCATGGCCTTTCAAGCTGGGATTTTAAATATTGGTGGGTTTATGGCTTGTCATCGATTTGTTTCGCATATTACAGGCTTTGCCACATTTTTTGGTTATGAAGTTGTCAACAGTGATATTGGGCAGGTGTTTGGAACTTTACTTGTCCCGATGTTTTTTCTTCTGGGCAGCATGCTCAGCGGGTGGTTGGTGGATCTGCGTCTAAAACTGCAGAAAAAACCGAAGTATTATATTGTTTTTGGAATTATTTTTTTCCTACTGTTGATTGTATTTCTGGGTGGTATCTTTGGAAGATTTGGAAAATTTGGGGAAGCCTTAGAGTTTTCGCGTGATTATACTTTGTTGATCCTGCTGTGTTTTACTTGCGGGATTCAGAATGGAACCATTGCAACAGTTTCTCGCTCGGTGGTGCGAACCACTCATTTAACCGGCATCACCACAGATTTGGGCATCGGATTAATTCGAATTTTAAATCGACATAAAATATCAGAACAAATTCCCGACGAAGGAAAAGCAAACTTGATGAGATTAGGAATTATTTGTTCTTTTGGTATCGGATCTATTTTAGGTGGATTTTTGTTTAGCTACTGGGCCTATTGGGGATTCTTAGCCCCACTGATGACCTCGGGGATTTTGTTTGCTTCGATGTTGTATTTTCAGCTGATTAAATCTAATTCGGTCGTAGCTTGCTAAAAAATCATTCCGTTTTTTTACTGTCTTTTTCAGCTTGATGAAAAGTTTTTGTTTCATCCGGTTTTTTTAATTGCTCTGGCGCAGGCGTTACAACATCTTTTGCTTCGGCATCAATTTCCGACAAGCCAGATTTAAATCCGCGAAAAGCCTTACCGATTGATTTGCCCAGTTGCGGCAGTCGACTTGGCCCAAAAAAAACTAATAAGATGATTGCTAAAACCAATAAATGCGTAAGACTAAATTCACCCATCTGGCACCTCTGACGTAAACTTTAATAAGATCGACGGGTAAGTTCAAGTGTTTCTGAGCTACTTCACCGACATCAGAACTGCTTGGGATTTGTAATTCTAGTAAAAACCCTGTTAGGTTAAGCTCTTAAATCTATTTACAAGGAGACCCCATGTTTTACGAAATTTCCGTTCAGCAGTTTACCAAAATGTTAAAAAATTTAGATGCAATTTTAGCCAAGGCCGTTCCCTTTGCTGAAGCCAAGAAAATTGAAGTCGATGTTTTATTGAATTCACGATTGGCGCCCGATCAATTTAATCTGATTCGCCAAATTCAGATTGCTTGCGATACGGCTAAGATTTCTGTGGCAAAGCTGACGGGAAAAGATGCTCCGGTTCACGATGACAAAGAAACAACAATGCCGCAGCTGAGAACTCGAATAGCAGAAACCATTTCATTTCTTTCCACAGTTGCAGAAAAAGATTTTGCAGGTGCTTCAGAAAGAAAAGTAACTACACCGCGCTGGGATGGAAAATATCTGTTTGGACATGAATACTTAATTCAGCATTCGATCCCGAATCTGTGTTTTCACGTGACGGTGGCTTATGAAATTTTGCGTCATAATGGTCTGGAAGTTGGCAAAAAAGATTACCTAGGGGCAATGCCTTATAAGAATTAAATTTAAAATGCATAACTCGAGCTGCATTCGGTAAAAGGGTTGTTCGCGGATTCTCAAATCGAACAGGACGCGAGCCAGAGCCGTCCGGTTTAATTTTAAAATGCTCATATCCTAAAAGCCTTGTCTGGCAAGGCGTTCCACCGACAATCAGGACAAGATCCAAGTGCGGCGAGGCTTTCGCGAAGTAACGACGTTCGAAGCTTTCTTAAGCATTC
>JBBQHD010000110.1:0-8817 GCA_038323665.1 Bdellovibrionales bacterium | reverse complement strand
CTTCGGCTGCCGACCGTTTTCCGCAGGCTGCTGCGGCTGCGACTTTCAATAAGTTGGTTCCGTTTTCAATGCGGGATCCATTTTTTCCGTCGATCGATGCTCCGGCGACATTGAAATAGCGCAAGGTAATAAAACGAAAGTCAGAATTAGCGTGCGCATAATCGGAAATCATTTTTTCCATAATTAATTTACTAAAACCATAGGGATGGATGGGATTGGTGGGATGGTCTTCGCCTACTAAACCCGCTTGGGTAATACCATAAACTGCCGCCGATGATGAAAATAAAAATTGTTGAATCCCGACGGCCTGACAAGCTTGCAGAACTTTTAATCCACCTGCCACGTTGGTGTCGTAATATTCCAATGGTTTTTCAATCGATTCTGGCACCACCAGTTTCGCGGCTAAATGGATGACTCCATCAATTTTGCGGTCTTTTAAAACTCGTTGTAATAAAATTCCATCGCGCACATCGCCCATGGTAAAACTGATTTTGGGATTTAAACTTTCGCGAAAACCGGTCGACAAATTGTCATAGACAAAAACTTCAAAGCCATTTTCCACCATTAAATTGGCTATATGAGAACCAATATATCCGGCCCCGCCTGTAATCAGTATTCGCATGCCCTAAAACTGTCATAACTTAGCCGAATCTTCCAGTAATATAATTTAAATGACAAATCCTAGCTTGCTTTTGATAGTTTCACTCGAAGCTCTTGCAAGCCGGATTGATTTAAAATGTCTTGCATAATAATTTCCACGAATTGCGCCTTTGAATATCCCAAACTAATGGCAAACTTTGCGGCCCGTTCGGGACTAATTAATCGGCGGTCATTTTCAATGTCACTTAAGTGCTGGATAGAAATATCCAAGCTTTTAGAAAATTTTTTCAGCGTTAGTCCCTCGCCCAAGCGAATCGAACGCAATAACTTACCGAACGTTAAAGCGCCACCGGAAAGCTTTTCCAAAAATTTAACAGCACCTGACTTTTTGTTTTTAATACTCATGTTTATCAACTCCTTCCACATATACGAATTCAACTTTTTCTTTTACAATTCTATAATAGGCTCGGTAGCCAATACTTAACCTGATCGAACGCATACCCGCTAACTTCCCCCGCAAAACCTCGTCATGATAACCAGGTATTTTTCTAACTTCATCCAACCCTTGCTTTTCGACCGCTAGAACCCAAGCCAATAACTTATCAACTATAAACTGTGGTATTTTTCGAAGCTGTTTCCGCGCTTGCTTGCCTAAAACGACCGTCCTGATCATTCTTCGATATTACCCCAGCTTGGGGTAATATGCAAGCAAACATTTTCGGTATGAAAAAAGATAATTAGCCCAGCTGCTGCTTAGCCGAATCTTCCAGTAATATAATTTTCTGTGCGTTGATTTTTGGGATTGGTGAACAAATCCGAGGTGCCGGAAAATTCGATGATTTCGCCCAAATACAAAAAGGCGGTGTGATCCGCCGTGCGCGAGGCCTGATGCAGATTGTGGGTCACAATCACAATGGTCCACTGTTTTTTTAATTCCGAAATTAATTCTTCGACGTGACCTGTGGAAATGGGATCCAGCGCCGAAGTTGGCTCGTCCAGTAATAATAATTCTGGTTCTGTCGCCAGGGCGCGGGCAATGCACAAGCGCTGTTGCTGTCCACCCGAAAGACTATTGGCAGGTTTCTGCATGCGATCTTTGACCTCGCCCCACAGGCCCGCCTGACGCAATGAAGTTTCTACTTTTTCTTCTAGAAAAGATTTTTTCTTGACCCCACGAATGCGCAAACCGTAAGCCACGTTTTCAAAAATACTTTTTGGAAATGGATTGGGCTTTTGAAAAACCATTCCCACCCGCAAACGCACTTCGAAAGGATCCATGTCCTTGGACAAAATATCGACTTGTTCCGGAGATAAAATGATTTTCCCCTCATAACGAGATCCCGGATACAAATCATGCATGCGGTTAAAACAACGCAATAAAGTCGTTTTTCCGCAGCCCGAGGGACCGATTAGGGCGGTGATGGATTTTTCATAAATGGGCAAACTGATATTTTTTAAAACGCGATTTTCACCATAGTAAAAGGAAAGATCTTCGATCTTGGCTCGCAAAGAATATTTTTTATTTACAGACATTTTACTACCACTGAATTTTTTTTCTGAAATAAGTTCTAAGTGCAATTGCAACTCCGTTCAATAAAAGAGTCATGACCAGCAATATCAATCCCGTTGCGGCGGCATTAACATGAAATTCTTCTTGGGGTCGACTGACCCAATTGAACATTTGAATCGGCAATACCGTAAATGGATCCATCAAACTGTGGGGCAAAAAGGCAATAAAGGTCAGCGCACCAATCGTGATCAGCGGAGCCGTTTCACCAATCGCGCGGGACAAGGATAAAATCACTCCGGTTAAAATTCCGCCAATACTGGCTGGTAATGTTTGATACCAAATGGTTTGCCAGCGGGTCGCCCCCAAACTGTAAGAGGCTTCGCGCTGAATTTGCGGAACCGTTCGCAAAGCTTCGCGCGTGGTGACGATGACGATGGGTAAAACTAAACAACCCAAGGTTAATCCTGCCGATAAAATACTTTGCCCTAAGTGCAAACCGTTGACGAAAATCCCCAGCGCCATCAAACCAAAAATAATCGAAGGAACCCCCGCAAGATTGGTGACATTTAATTCTATCAACCGAGTGATTTTATTTTTCCCAGCGTATTCCTCAAGGAAAACCGCGGCAGCGACCCCGATGGGAATGGTAAAAACGGCCGTGGTGACCATCACCACAAAACTACCCACCCAAGCTGATAGAATTCCAGCTTTTTCCGGAAAACGTGAAGGAAAATGAATGAAGAAATCCCAGGAAATTCTAGTTAATCCAGTTCGAGCCAAATCCATAATTAGGGCCAGCAATGTCAGCAAAGCAAAAATTAAACTTAATAGGCCTAAAATGAAAAATATTTGATCGGTGAATTTTTGTTTCCGCAACCAGGATTTTGAATTAAATTTTTCCGTCATTCTCGCTCCTGATAACGTTTGCGGATGCGTGATCCAATAAAATTCAAAGCCAAAGTAAAAATAAACAAGGTTAAACCGACGGCATAAATACTTTGGTAACCAATCGATCCGTGGGGCAAATCTCCCATACTGACTTGCACAATGAAAGCCGTAATTGTGGCCGCCGGTTCAAAAATATTCAAAGTTAAATTGGGCTGCAATCCAGCGGCAATGGCCACCACCATGGTTTCCCCAATCGCCCTGGAAACTGATAAAATAAAGGCTGCAGTGATTCCCGAAAGGGCAGCAGGAATGACGACTTTAAAAGTGGTCTGCAAGCGATTTGCGCCCAAGGCCAGGGAAGCTTCGCGCAAATGTTTGGCCACACTTTGCATGGCATCTTCGCTCAGTGAACTCATGTAAGGCGTAATCATAACCCCCATCACAAGCCCGGCAGATAAGCTACTAAAGGAACCTAAATTAGGAAATATTTTTTGCAGCAAGGGCGTCACAAACAACAAAGCAAAATATCCGTAAACAACCGTTGGGACTGCCGCCAGTAATTCCAAAGTTGGCTTTAGGATTTCACGCACTCGTGGGGACGCAAATTCCGACAAGAAGGCTGCAATCAAAAGCCCCAAAGGCACGGCCACAGATGAAGCAATCACCGTGGTTAAAAAAGTTCCACACAACAAAGGGCGAATGCCAAAACGTGCTTGCTCGAACATCGGCGACCATTCACTGGAAAAAATAAATTCTTTCAACGATACATGGTCGAAAAATGGAATGGCTTCTTTGATTAAAATAAAAGTAATCGCTAAAGTAATCGCCACGGAAACACAGGCAGAAAGCAAAAGGAAAAACTCGATCAGTTTTTCCTTTTTTATCTGACTTTTTCTTTTCTTTAAAAAAACTGCATTAAAATCTGCAGGTAGTGAAACTTTCAAATCAGCTCCTAAAAATTATTTGACCAACTTTTCTTTTTTAGAATTAACTAATTTACCCTTTTTAGTATCGGCAGACTTCGCATCACCAGATTGAGATTTTTTAAATAAATCTTCTAATTTTAAACCGACAGCTTCGCTGCCAGCAAAAGCAGTTCCGGTTTTGGCTTTGGCCAGATGAACCAAATTCAAGTCATAGATTTTCTGTGGCAACGCTACGTATTTAACCTGCGGAGCGATTTTAGCACTTTGTTTTATGTAAAATTCCACAAATTCTTTTACTTCAGGTTTTTTTAATGAGGATTCGCTGACGTAAATAAAAATGGGCCTAGACAAATAATAGGAAGCATCTTCCACATTTTTAACTTCGGGAAGAATTGCTTTTTTTCCCGCAGCAATAATGGCCAAGGCTTTCAATTTTGTTTTATTGGCTTCGTAATACGATAAAGGTAAATACCCCAAGGCACCTTTATCTTTGGCAATACCAGTGACGATCGTATTGTCATCTTCGCTGGCACCATAATCCCCGCGGCTGGATTTTGCTTTGCCAACAATAGCTTCGGTAAAGAAATCGAAAGTTCCAGAATCACTGCCGGCTCCGAATAATTTCAGATCTTGTTTCGGCCAGTCAGGACGAATTTGATTCCAATTAGTGATTTTTCCTTGTGCGGATGGCTCCCACATTTTTTTCAGATCGGCTACGGTGATTTCATTCAAAGCATTGTCGCGCGAAACAGCCACCACAATGGCATCGTAAGCTATCGGCAATTCGATATAATTAATTTTTGCTTGCTGGCAAACTTGCATTTCGGCTTTCAAAATTGGCCTGGAAGCATCTTGGATATCTGTTTCGCCCCTGCAGAATTTTTTAAAACCACCGCCCGTGCCTGAAATTCCTGCAGTTACATGCACGGAATTATTTTTCAGGTTTTGAAATTCTTCGGCCATTGCTTCGGTAATCGGAAACACCGTGCTTGATCCATCGATTTTAATCACTGGTTGAGCGTTCGCATGGGACATGAAATAGACATTCATCAGCGCCAATAAAAACTTCATAATACCTCCGAAATTTGTCTACAATTATGACAATCGGGTCGATTTGGTCATGTTAGGGTATTGTTAAGAGCACTGGCAGCAAAACTGTGCGTGACTGTCAAAGACGCCGTAGACAATAATAATTGTTATGAAAAATAAAACTTTGTTCATTACGGGGGCAAGCCGCGGAATTGGTTTGGCCATTGCGAAAAAAGCCGCAAGCCAAGGCGCCAATATTATCATCGCCGCCAAAACGACCGAACCTCATCCTAAACTTGAAGGCACAATCTTCACCGCCGCAGAAGAAATTCAAAAGGCCGGAGGCCAAGCCCTGCCCCTTGCCGTCGACATTCGCGACGAAGAATCTTTGAAAAATGCCATCGATCAAGGAGCCCAAAAATTTGGTGGCATCGATATCTGCGTTTTAAATGCCAGCTCGATTTTTTTAACGAAAACCGAGGACACGACCGCAAAACGTTTTGACCTGATGCATGGAGTGATCGTGCGTGGTTCTTTTTTAACCGTGCAACACTGCCTGCCTTATTTAAAAAAATCGGCGGCTGCGCAAATTTTGGCCTTATGCCCGCCTTTGAATACTTCTGAGAAATGGCTGGCACCCCACCTGCCCTACAGCTTAGCAAAGTTTGTGTTAAGTATGTGTGTGCGCGGCTGGGCCGGCGAATTTAAAGATGCGAAAATTTCCGTCAATGCCCTTTGGCCTAAAACTTTGGTGGCAACTGCAGCCGTTCGCAATTTATTGGGCGGAGAAAAAGCCATTCAACGTTCGCGCAAACCAGAAATTGTGGCCGATGCGGCGGATTGGATTTTGCGGCAAAAAGATCTGACCGGAAATCATTTTTTTGATGAAGACATCATTCGCAAAATGGGCGGCGACCCGCAGACTTATATGCTGGATCCTGCACAACAGCCGATTCCCGATATTTTTATTTAAGCTATCCAGCAGTTTTTTAAAAAGGCCGCCTTTTAGCCAACAAAAACTTTGCTCAAGTATAAGAATCTCGCTTTGCATTGCAGAAAAAATTGGTTCCAATTTCTGGCAACTTTTTGTAATCCAAGGCCGGAGGTCGGATGAGGGGGAAGTTTTTAGTTTTTATTCTGTTTGCAAATTGTTTTTTTCATTTGCCGGCGCAAGCCTCTTCACAAAGTAAGTTGATCGATTTAACTCGCAATTTAATGGGTCGACCTTATCAATGGGGGGCCAGCGGTCCCAACGCTTTTGATTGTTCGGGGTTTTTTTATTATGTCCTGAAAATGTCATCACCTGGCAATTTCAACTTGCCCTATCAGCTTTCTGGTATGCCGGGTTATACTCATCAATCGCTTTATTACCGAGATTATCTGCAGCGGGCTCGAGCACAAATTTCTTGCGATAAAACAAGCTTAGGCGACATCGTTTTTTTTCCTCAAACAGGCACCGATCCAAATCATATCGGAATCATTACAAACCCAGAAACTTCGGAATTTGTAACTGCGCAAAATAGGCAGGTCGGGGTCTCCGCTTACTACTTCGGCCCAAGAACTTATTGGCAGGCCAAAGGACCCTCTTGCTATCGGAATATTTGGGTGAGATAGCATTTGCTATGGCCATCGTTGTTCCCAAATCCAATACCTTATTGCAGGTGCAAACATTTTATCGATTTGTTCCCATTGCAAAAGATCAGATTGCGGGAATAAAAATTCGATTAGAGTCCTTAGCTTTGGAAAATAATATTTTAGGTTTAATTATTTTAAGCGGTGAAGGATTAAACGCAACGGTCACCGGCCAGGCCGAGAAATTAGCTGCTTTTGTAGACTTGGCTGCGCGACTATTGCCCGTGGCCAAAAACTTTCAAAATATTAAACAAAGTTGGATAGAAGAATCCCAGCGCATTCCGTTTCTAGAATTCACGGTAAAAATTCGTCCAGAAATTGTTTCCCTGAAGCGTCCAGATCTGCTGCCCCACCCTGAAAATTCAAAAACTCATCTGCCACCAAAACTTTGGCATCAACTTGCACAAAGTTCCGAAGCTTTGATCCTAGACACTCGCAATCAGTATGAATCTAAAATCGGCACTTTTAAAAATGCTGTGACACCAACGATTGACGAGTTTCATGAATTCCCAGACTGGTTAAAAAATTCAGAAGAATTAAAAAATCGAGATCCAAAAAAACCGATTCTTATTTTTTGCACCGGCGGAATACGCTGCGAAAAAGCGGTGCGATCGATGGAGGAACAAGGTTTTTCCGAAGTTTACCAATTGGACGGCGGAATTTTAAATTATTTAGAAGAATTCAAAAAAACCGAACATCCCGAATCTTTGTGGCAGGGCGAATGTTTTGTTTTTGATCACCGAGTGGCCGTCGATGCCAATGGCCAGGCAACACAAAAATTTTCCGGTTGCCCCCATTGCGGCGAAGCGGCCGGCACCACCATCAACTGCGTGCGCTGCGATTTCCAAGCACCGATTTGCGAAGAGTGCTTGCAGAAACAAACCGGTGCTGGTGCGCTGACTTGTTCGAAGAATTGCGCGCATCATTGGAAACTGCGCCCTGGGAAAAAGGGCCGCAAGCAGGGGCAACCGCTTAGGGCGACTCCGTTTAATCAATAAACACGCGATCTTTCGCAAAATTCGCCAATTGCATTTACACTTGACGTATATGTATAATGTATGTATATTGTAAATTATGCCAACGATCTTTGTGATTATTGAAATTGCTGGGCAAGAGTTAATAAGAAATAAGGGCGTTTCTCAAAAGGACATCAAGCGATTGAAAGAATTTATTCGAGAAAATGAAGATGTTTTAATGAACGAGTGGAGGCACTACCATGAAGAAGAATAAAGAGTCTAAAAATTATCTTAGTGATGAAGACATGGCGCTTGAAAATATTAAAGCCAATATCACAATCCGCATTTCTGGCGATCTTCTGAGCGCGTATCGCATAGAGGCTAGGAAGCTTGGGATTGGCTACCAGACATTAATGCAGATAAAACTCAAGGAGGGTTTAGAAAACTCGATCGAAAAGCGACTTGAAAAGCTTGAGAAGACTTTGAAATCCAAAGCGGGATAAAATGCGCCGTCACCGCCACCAACTTCTAAATCTCAATACTTCCGCTTTGCGACGAGTCTTTGCAGAAATAAACTAGTGCTGGTGCTTTAACTTGTTCGAAAAATTGCGAGCATCATTGGAAACTGCGCCCAGGGAAAAAGGCCGCAAGCAGGGGCAGCCAATCAGGCCGACTCCGTTTAATAAATAAACCTGTCCCAAACATAATTCAGGCTATTTTAAAAAAGAAGAAGTTCTTTAAGGTATTGCTTTATTCGTTGCAAAACATTTCTATAGACGTTTAGTCGTTTAATCTTTTTGCGGTATTGATAGCTTTTCGATGAGTATCCAATTCTTTTTCCAGCCCTTCAAAAAGCCAAGGCTCTTCGGTTGCTAATTTTGGATTCAAGGCGAGCAAACTAGATTGAAGATTTGCAATTGTCGTTTCGTAATTTTTTAAAAGTTTTCTCGCGAGCTTCAAAGATGGCTGAATAGTTCTTGAAAAATAACCTAACCGGTCTTCCCACATGGATGGATAATTTTTTACGTTATGATCTAAATTTTGGATGCTTTGTCGTAACTCGGTTCGAATCGCTTGGAATAAGTCGATTGCGTTTCTAACCAAACTGTATTTTGTAGATTTTGAACCTATGTCTTTAACAAAAATTACTGGAGAGCGCTGGGCTGAAGGACCTGTTGCCACTGGTGCCACGGCAAAAGTTCCATCAATAACGTTAATAATCCAAGGAGTCCATTGGTCACGACTATAACTTTGACTGGCATTAGCTAAAATGTGG